>JAJEBU010000084.1 GCA_022822375.1 Dehalococcoidia bacterium | reverse complement strand
TGGATGTTTCGTCCGACGGAGACCTCGACCTCTGACATCGGCTTGACAACGAAGCGCGAGTTCTCAGGCGGAGCCACCGGCTCGCCCTCCAGGGCGGGAGCGACAGGCGGCATGTTGCGTTCGGGGGTCTGTTGGGTCATGGGTGCTCCTTCAGCAGCTCGGACATCGTGTCGGGCAGGATACGTCCAGCTCGGATCGGGAATGACAAACGCCAGGCAGCGTGTGTCGGAATCGGCTAGAAGGGCAGGCCAATCGCCCGACAGAGGAAGGACATCCAGTCTTTCGACTCCTGGAAGCGGGCGATGCTGTCGTCGACGAAGTTGGGGCTGATCACGTCTTCGATGTCCAGGTCGTGGGTGATGATGAAATGCTTGCGCTTGATGTCCTCGATCATCGGATCGTCGGTGGAGAAGCCGCGCGGCGGACGCTTGAGAGCGTCGCCGTGCCCGCCCAGCCGCCAATCGGCGGTGTCGGTGATCTGCTTCAGCGCCGTCCATTCTTCAGGATGCTCGGAGACCGCGCGCCGGTAGGCGAGCAACGCGTCGCGGTCGGGCGACCAGCTGCCGGCGCCGATGAAGCAATCCTCAATCGAGATATGCACGTAGAAGCCGGGGGCGTGCACGTCTTTGCCCGACTCGTGGCGGAACTGGATGCCGACGTTGGTCTTGTAGGGTGACTTGTCGCGCGAGAAGCGCACGTCGCGGTGGATGCGCATGAGCGATCCGCCCTGCTTGCGATCTGAAGCGGTGACGTGCTCAGACACACCGTCGAGCCGTTCGCCGATGGCGCGGATGTAGTCAAGCGCCGGCGCTCGGAGGACCGATTCGTAGGTGTCCTGGCGGGCCTTGAACCAGGCCCGCTCGTTGTGGGCCGAGAGTTCGACCAGGAAGTCAATCAGTGCTTCCGTGAAGACCATCGTTCGTCCATCCGCCTGTCGGCCGCCTATTCGGCGTCCTCTGGAAGGAGGGTATCGGGCGCGTGATCGGGGGCGCGGTAGCGACTGATCGAGCGCCACAGCAGTCCGATCAGCAGGGTTGCGCCGAGCCCGATCGCGCCGCCCATGAAGTAGGTGTTGTCGATCCCGATCTCGTTCCCCCAGGTGCCGACCCAGATGATGCCGATGTTGTTGGCGGTCTGCGCCATCAGCACCATGACGGAAAAGGCGCGGCCGCGCATCTCGTCGGGCGTGGTCAGGTGCACGGTGACCTGGCGGACGGCGACGGTCACGGCGTCGGCCGCACCAAGCATGGCGATCACGATCATTCCCACCCACAACCAGGGCGCCGCGCCGAGCGCAAAGAGCAATGCCGCGTAGACAGCCGAGGCGGCCAGCACCATCACGCCCTTGGCGCGGTAGTTGACGAGGAACAGGGCGAGCAGCATCCCGCAGGCGGAGCCGACGGCGTTGATGGTGCCCAACGCGCCGGCTGCTCCCACCCCGGCCATGAACAGCCCGGTCGCGAGCAGCGGCAATATCTCGCGGTAGTAGGAGATCACGGTGATGCCCCAGTCGAGGATGAAGAGTCCGGGCAGGATCGGGTGGCGCGCGACGTAGCGCCCGCCCTCCACCACCATGCGCACCACTGACTGTTGCTCGGAGACGGCGCGCGCCGACGTGCGAATCAGGGTCGGCATCACGGCTGAGACCGCGGCGAAGCCGGCCGCGACCCAGAGCATGCCCACAGCATCGAGTCCGACGGCGAGGCCGGTCACGATCAGTCCGCCCAGGATCCAGCCCGACATCTGCGTGGACGTGTCGAGCGTGACGGCAGCGCTGAGGTACTGGCGCGGCACCACGCGCGGCGTAATCGTCGCGCGTGCGGGCGCCACAAACGTGGCGAGTCCGCCCAGCGCTCCGAGCGCCACCCAGGCCATCCAGAACTCGAGTGCGTCAGCGGTGGCTGCTGCGGCGACGACGACCAGGATCGCGAGCACCGTCGTGTTGGCGGCGGCCATCAGCCAGCGGCGATCGAAGCGATCGGCCAGCACGCCGCCGTAGAGCACCGCGAAGGCCTGGATCGGCAGCTGCACCGCGCCGATGATCGCCACTTCGGTGAACGACTCGGCGCCGGTCTGGTCGAGGAACCACTGGGGGATCGCGATGAAGCGAATCTGCTGCGCGATGATCATGCAGAGCGCCGCGGCCCAGAGCACGCGGTAGTCGCGGATCGCAAAGAGCCGTCTGAGCGGCGGACGCGCGAAGGCCGGTCCCTGGCTCACGACGCGAGCCGCCGTCTCGGGAGCGTCCGTACTGCGGTAGCGATACTGTGTAGTGCAAGTCTTGCTGGGCTGGGCATATCTGTGGAGGGTATCGCCCATCCTGAGATCACTGGAGGTGCATGGTGAAGGTTGGCGTCTATCTGCCGCAGGCTGGTCCGGGCGCGAGCGCTGAGCAGGTCGCGCGGGTGGCCCAATGCGTCGAGGAGCAGGGGTATGACTCGCTGTGGGTCTACGACCACGTCGTGCTGCGGCCCGATCAGGGATCGGACTATCCGTACTCCGAGGACGGCCGCTTTCTGATTCCGCCCGACGTGGCGTTCCTCGAGCCGCTGACGCTGCTCACCTACGCCGCGGCCGTGACGAAGCGGGTCGAGCTGGGTACCGCAGTCCTGGTCGCGCCGATGCGCGCGCCGGTGCTGCACGCCAAGATCATGGCCACGCTCGACCACCTCGCCGGTGGACGCCTCGTGCTCGGCGCCGGCGTCGGCTGGTGGAAGGAGGAGTTCGAGGCGCTCTCGATGCCGTTCGACCGTCGCGGCGCGCGGATGAACGAGTACCTGCAGGTCCTGCGCGACCTCTGGGAGAACGAGATCGGCTCATTCGAGGGCGAGTTCTACAACACCAAGGGCTGGTACAGCCGACCGCAACCGCCGCGCCGCGTGCCGATCCTGTTGGGCGGCAACAATCCGCGACAGCTCCGTCGCGCCGGTCGATATGCCGATGGCTACCTCGCGAACCCGGCGATGCTCGACACCCTCGACCAGGACTGGGGCGCGGTCAAGGCCGAAGCCGAGGCCAACGGCCGCGATCCCTTGCAGCTGACCCTGGGCATCAATCGCATCACGGTCCTGAGTGAGGACACGATCGATGAGTCGGCGCAAGCGCTGGGAGCGATGAAGTCGCGGGGCTTCGACTTCGCGATCGCAAACCTGCATCCAGCCGCCGACGCGGAGGCGGTGTTGTCGGAGTTCGCGGAGAAGCATCTGGCGGAGCTGCAAAGCGGCTAAGGGCGTTATCTCGATTTCGCGCCGAACTTGGAATAGTCCCCAGCGTTATTCCAAGTTCGGCAATAGCGGGCACCGCTATTGCGACTTACTGACAAACTCGCAATAGGGCCAGTCGCAGTTCCGCTACTCGCAATAGCCGGCGATGCTATTCTGAGTTCATGCCCAATCGAAGAACAAGGCGCAGGAACCCGAGCCTCTCACGACCCACACAACGCGAACAGAGATTGAGCACAGCAAAGCGGGCTGTCACCGGGCGATACGAGACCACCTGGTTCGGTGACGAGGCCGTCCGAGCATTCGTTCCGACGCCGTTACCACCCGATCCGCCACTCGATTTCGCTGCGGTCATCAAACAGCTGGAGCGCGCAACCGCTTCGCTTGGTGCGCTCAACGCCCTGTCGACTCAGTTGCCGGATCCAGATCTGTTCATCTACGCCTACGTGCGCAAAGAGGCACAGCAATCTTCTGAGATCGAGGGCACGCAATCATCGCTGTCCGATCTCATGGACTTTGAACTGGGTAATCGGCCTGGGGCCTTGCTGGACGACGTGACCGAGGTGTCGAACTACGTTGCCGCTCTCAATCACGGACTCAAACGAATGCGGGATGACCACTTTCCGCTCAGCAATCGCCTGATCCGAGAACTACACGCCATCTTGCTCCAGAGTGGGCGTGGCGCGGAGAAACTGCCCGGCGAGTTTCGACGTTCGCAGAACTGGATCGGTGGTCGCAGACCTGGCACTGCCTTGTATGTGCCGCCACCCCACCAAGAAGTCGAGCCGGCAATGGCGAGCCTCGAGCAGTTTATCCACTCCACCGACGATGGAATGCCAGTGCTCCTGCGAGCCGGGCTGGTTCATGCCCAGTTTGAGTCCATTCACCCGTTTCTTGACGGGAATGGCCGGATCGGGCGCATGCTGATCGCCTTCATCCTGGTCCAATCAGGATTGCTTCGAGAGCCGATCTTGTACCTGAGTCTCTATTTCAAGCAGTTCCGCATTCAGTACTACGACCATCTCAATCGGCTCCGAGACGAGGGAGACTGGGAGCGCTGGCTCTCGTTCTTCCTCGAAGGAGTCGAAGCCACGGCAGACCACGGGGTCAAGACCGCAGAGCGCCTGAGGATGCTCTTCGAACGCGATCGGCAACGAGTTGCCGAGTCAGGTCGACGAGCAAGTTCCGCCTTGCGCGCGCATCACGAATTCGTTCAGCGACCACTGCTCTCGATCGCCGCAGTTCGAGATCGGTCTCAGCTATCCCATTCCGCGGCCAATGCGGCTGTTGGGCATCTCGTCGAACTCGGAATGCTCGACGAGATCACAGGCCGGCGGCGAGAACGCCGGTTCCTCTATCGCGACTACCTCCAGGCGCTCAACGAGGGGTTCCCAACATTTGCAGACGTCGGCGAGGATGACCAATAGGATGATCGACAACAAGCCACCAAGGAGACAGACACATGGGCGATACCGTCACCTACCAGCGCGAAGGCCGCATTGCCACCATCACCTACAACCGACCAGAGGCGCTCAACGCGATCAACCATGAGCTACGCGCCGACCTCAACGCCTGCTGGGAGCAGTTCCGCGAGGACGACGACGCCTGGGTCGGCATCGTCACGGGCAACGGACGCGCCTTCTCGGCTGGCGCAGACCTGCGGTCTCCAGCACCGCCCGAGGAGCACACGTTTTGGGAGGTGCCATCGTTGACCTCGCTCGAGTCGGGCATGGAGGTTTGGAAGCCGACGATCGCCGCCGTCAACGGCTTTGCCCTGGGCTTCGGATTGACGCTGGTCGCCGCCTGCGACTTCGTGATCGCCTCCGACCGCGCGCAGTTCGGCTTTCCTGAGGTGCAGATTGGCGTTCCCACGATTCAGGGCTCGATTCGCATGCCCAAACGCGTCGCCTGGCACTACGCGATGGAGCTGCTGCTGATTGGCGACCGCGTCGACGCCTGGCGCGCGAAAGAGATGGGCCTGGTCTGGGAGATCGTCCCGCACGACGACCTCATGGCCGCGGCCAACAATCTCGCGCAACGGCTCTGCAAGGGCGCGCCGCTGGCTGTCCGTGCGACGAAGGAGGTCGCCCACCGCGGACAGGAACTGCCCTTCGTCCAGGCGATCCGCTTCGGCGAGACGATGCGCCGCGTCGCCCGCGAGACCGCTGACGCCAAGGAGGGGCCGCAAGCGTTCCGCGAAAAGCGCGCGCCGTCCTGGTCGGCGGAATAGGCAGCAGGCACCGCCGTGGCAGACCGACGTTTCTACCGCGCAGCCCGCGTCGCCAACGCGTCCATGGACGCCTGGTTGCCCGACCATGCCGTCGGCGTGGAGGCCGGCAAGGTTCTCGACATCGTCCCCGCAGATCAGGCGCCCGTCGGCGAGATCATCGACCTCGGCGATGTCTCGCTGCTGCCTGGACTCGTCGAGGGGCACACGCACATTCCCTGTCCACCGCGCGTGGATGCGTTCGACATCATCTCGCAAGAGGAGAACGCGCCCGCGCTGATGCGCGCGGCGCACGCGGTTGGACTCGCGCTGCGCAGCGGAATCACGACGATGCGCGATCTCGGTGCGAAGAACGAGGTGGTCTTTGCTGTCAAGGACGCCATCGAGTCCGGCGTGATTCCCGGTCCACGCCTACTGGCCGCGGGAGCGCCGATCACGCGCACGATGGATCACTGCTGGTTCTGGGGCGGCGAGGCCGACTCGCCTGAGGCCGTCCGCGCGCAGGCGCAGGTCACCGTCGACGATGGCGCAGATGTGCTCAAGGTGATGGCCTCGGGAGGCAACTTCACACCGACATCCAACCCGCGCGACCGACAGTATCCGCCGGAGACGATCCGAGAGATCGTCGAGACCGGCCGCACGGTCGGCATCGACGTGGCCGCGCACACGCACGCGGCCGAGGGCATCCGCGCCGCCGTCGAGGGCGGTGTCCGCCACCTCATCCACTGCCGCTGGCTGTCGCACAATCCCGAAGAGGGCTTTCGCTACGACCCCGAACTTGCGCAGCGAATCGCGGACGAGGGCATCTGGGTCAATCCGACCATCGGCCTCGGTCTGCTCGCGTCAGAAGCGCGCGAGCGCGGAGATCAAGCGCCGCGTCGCAACCCAAACTTGCAGGGCCCGTCGCCGCGCGAGCAAGGGCTCGAGATCCTGCGCGACATGCGAGACCGCGGCGCAAGATTCACCTCGGGGCTGGACATGGGCATGGCCTACGC
>JAJEBU010000124.1 GCA_022822375.1 Dehalococcoidia bacterium | reverse complement strand
TGTCGGGGAAGCTCGTCCCTCTCTTCCGGATACGCGTCGATCACCTCGTACGTGGTGGCTGAGGAACGACCTGAGCCGGATGAGATCTCGGAATACCTGTTGGCGATGGCATCCCTGGCCGCGTCTGCTTTGTCGCGCCGGAATCCGATGAACCAGACAATCAGGGCAAATCCGAGCCAGAACGCGCCGCCAATGATCGCCTCAGCCGAGCCTTCTACGGCTCCTGAAGCGATGATCGCGACGCCGATCAGTGCGAGGACTCCAACAAACAGCTGACCGATGATACTCATCGTCCACCCCGTCGCGCTCGCTCGATGGCCTCCTGCTTCTTGACCTCAATCTCCATCTGGCGGGCCGCCTCAGCTGCAGTCGAGGGCCGCATCAGCAGGGCAATGATGAGTCCAAAAATTCCCAGAAACAGTCCGAGCAGAATTCCGCCCGCGCCACTGCGACCCTTGCCGACCATGGTTCGGTAACCGAAGAAACCGAATGCGAACCAGATCAGCAGGAAGATGAGCAGAACAACTTCCACGCTTCCGTACGCCCTTCCTACAGCCGCGATTGACAGCGGGCTGCATTCCGATTATGGGCGCGGGCGGTAGGCAAGTCAAGTGCCGCGGGAGCGGCTGGGGTACTTGGCGTTGGAGCTACTTGTACGGGTTAATCAGGTACTTCTCGCCCGTTGCTCGGCGGTTGTAGACCTCGATGTTGGCGGGATCGAGCGCCTCGGCGAGCGAGATCTCTTTCGCGTAGTCGCTGCGGAAGGTGGTTTTGATCTCGTCCGCGACGCGCTGACGCATCCCCTCCGCGACCTCCGGTCCGACACGGGCGAGGAACGGCGTGAGCAGCCATCCGCCGAGTCCCCAGGCGAGGCCGAAGTTGCGGTTCAGCACCGTCGGCGACGTGTCCAGTCCGCCGTAGATGTACACCTGTTTGTGTACGTCGGAGCCGTAGCGATTGAAACCGGGCGAGTTGGCCTGTGCGGCCGCCTCCATCGCCGAGAGCAGGTAGCTGGCGAGCTTGCCACCGCCGGTGGCGTCGAAGGCGATCGTGGCGCCGGACTCGGTCATGGCTGCGGTCAGGTCGTCTGTGAAGCTGTCCTGGCTGGTGTCGCAGACCCATCGTGCGCCGAGTCCGCGCAGCAGCTCGACATGCTCAGGCCGACGCACCACGTTGACCAGGTCGATGCCCTCGTCGTTGCAGACCTTCTGCAGCATCTGACCCAGGTTCGACGCCGCGGCGGTGTGCGCGAGCGCCGTGTGACCCTCCAGCCGCATCGTCTCGACCATGCCCAGCACCGTGAGCGGATTGACGAAGCACGACGCGCCCTCGGCCGGCGTGGTGCCGTCGTGCAGGACGAGGCAGTCGCGGGCGCGCACGACGCGTTCCTGCGCGTACATCTCGCGGGCGATCAGCGCGACGGTCTTGCCGATCAGCGCTTGCGCCTCGTCGCTCGATCCGGCGCGCACGACCACGCCCGCTCCCTCGTTGCCGCAGGGCATCGGTTCGTCGAAGCGGGCGGCTTGCGAGGCCACGAGCGCCTCGGGAATCGGCGCCGTGACGACGGGCGCATCCGCGCTGCCGGAGACCACGGCATGGCTCATGTCGGCAGGGCCGATCAGCAGGCCCAGGTCGGACGGGTTGATCGGCGCGGCCTCGACGCGGACGACCACTTCGTTGGGGCCGGGCTCGGGCGTCGGGACGTCGGCGATATCGAGCCGCAGCTCTCCGCCGCTGGTGACAGTGGATCGAATCTGACGCGGCATGGCAGGATTCCAGACTTTCCAGGCGTACCGGCTGTTGGGCAATGGGCACAGGCTATCTGACACCAGGTCTCACCTGAGGAACGACACGGAGGGCGTCTAGCATGACCGCATGCCGAAGCTCGCCGCCAGCATCTCGTGGATGTTCAACGAAGCACCGCTGATCGAGCGATTTCAGCTGGCCGCGGCCTGCGGATTCCGAGCGGTCGAAATCCAGGCTCCGTATGACGCGTCGGCGCTGGACTTGGTCTCCGCCGCCCGCGACGCTGACGTAGAGGTGGTCCTGATCAACACGCCGGCCGCGCTGGCAGCCGTGCCGGGAGCGGCAGACGACTTCCAGGCCAGTATGATGACCGCGCTCTCCTACGCCGAGGTGCTCAACTGTCCCCGCATTCATTGCCTCGCGGGCGTCAACCTCGGCGAAGATGCCGAAAGCGCCGAAGACGCGCTGGTCGAGAACGTCCGCTGGGCGGCTGACGCGGCCGCGGACTCGGCGGTCACGATCATGCTCGAGCCGCTCAACACGCTGGACCATCCGGGCTACGCGCTGACTTCAAGCCGTCAGGCGCTGCGGATCATCGGCCGTGCCGGTCGGAGCAACGTGCGACTGCAGTACGACTGTTACCACATGCAGATGATGGAGGGCCGCCTGGTCGACACGATTGCGGCGCAGCTGCAATGGATTGATCACATCCAGATCAGCGGCGTGCCCGCCCGTTGCGAACCGGATGCCGATCAAGAGATCAACTACCCATACGTCCTGCAGCGCATCGATGAGCTGGGCTACGCGGGATGGGTCGGCTGCGAGTATCGGCCTCGCGGCGACACGATGTCAGGTCTGGAGTGGGCGCGCGCCTACGGGATCGCACCGCCCGCGCGGCGAGACTCAGCAAGGCAGGAGTGAACAGGGCAGGAGTGAGCACAATGGCGGATCATGGCGAGCAAACCAAGGTGGCGCTGATCACCGGCGGTGGATCGGGCGTGGGGCGGGCGTCAGCGCTCGCGCTGCTGCGCGACGGTTGGTCGGTGGCGATCTCCGGGCGTCGAGCGGAACGACTCGAGGAGACGCTGAGCCTGGCCGGCGGCGACGCCGCTCGTGCGTTGGCGGTGGTCAGCGATGTGACTGAGCCTGAATCAATCGCGTCACTCTTCCGACAAGTGCTGGAACGCTTCGGTCGGCTCGACATGTTGTTCAACAACGCCGGCGGCGGATCACCGGCGATCCCGCTGGAAGAGCTGACGCTGGCGCAGTGGCAGGGCGTGGTCGATCTGAATCTGACCGGGCCGTTCCTCTGCACGCAGGAGGCGCTGCGGATCATGAAGACTCAGGACCCGCAAGGCGGACGGATCATCAACAACGGATCGATCTCCGCCGATCGGCCGCGCCCCAACTCGGCGCCGTACACATCGACCAAGCACGCCCTGACGGGTCTGACCAAATCGACGATCCTGGACGGACGCGCCTTCAACATCACCGCGGGCCAGATCGACATCGGCAACGCCGAGACGCCGATGACCGCAGCGATGGGCCGCGGCGTCCCGCAGCCGAACGGCGAGCGCAGGCCGGAGCCGACATTTGACGTCGAGCACGTCGCTGACGCGGTGCTCTACATGTCCAACCTGCCGCTGGACGCGAATGTGCCGTTCATCACGGTGATGGCAACGACAATGCCGCTCTACGGCCGCGGCTAGGCGCGGCTAGCGGTCGAGGGCGCGGGCGATCTGGTCGGCGTGCTCGTTGCGATGCGCATGCCTGGAGATGACGTAGCCGAAACCGTCCGCTCGGAGCGCCTCGCGCTGAGCCGCCGACAGCGACTCGAGGGCGGCGTCGAGATCGGCCGCCGCCGCCACGGCGGATTCGGCAGCGGCGCGAGGTTCGATCACCGCAGCCGTCGCGTCCAGCGTCAGGTTGGTCGCGCGGTCTTCGGCGGGAAACGGCTCGCCCAGCTCCATACAATGCAGCGCCGCCGACTGTCGCGCGTCCCAGAAGGCGATGTGCCAGAGAGCGTGGGAGACTGTCCAGCCGCCGCCAAGATCCGTGCCGAGCTCGTCGTCTGACAGGCCGCTCGCGAGATCCCGCAGCCGAACGGTCGACGCTTCGTTGTGCGTGAGGTCTGCATCAGTCATGATTCCTCCGTCGGTGTCCAGCGCAGGATCGGCTTGCGCGCGGCGGTCGTCTCGTCGAGACGGCCGATCGGGGCATCGTGCGGCGCGCTGTGGAGCGCGTCCGAATCGGATGCCGACTCTTCCGCAATCGCGATCAGGGCGTCGGCAAGCGCCTCGATCGCTTCCGGCGGCTCGGTTTCGGTTGGCTCAAGCATCAGCGCCTCGTCAACGATCAGCGGGAAGTAAACCGTGGGCGGGTGGAAACCGTGGTCGATCAGGCGTTTGGCGATGTCATACGTGCGGACGCCGTGCTCGCGCTTCTGGCGAGAACCGGAGAACACGACCTCGTGCAGGACGGGACGGTCGTAGGGCAGGTCATAGTGTCCGTGCAGCAGCGCGCGAAGATAGTTGGCGTTGAGCACAGCCTGGCCCGACACGGCGCGCAACCCGTCGAGTCCCAGCGCGCGCATGTAGGCGTAGGCGCGCAGCAAGACGCCGACGTTGCCGTGGAACTGCTGCATCCTGCCGATGCTTCGCTGCGGCGCCGCGAGCTGCACCGCGTCATCGCCCTCTGCGACGATCGGCGTGGGCAGATACGGCGCGAGCGCGTCGGAGCAGCAGACAGGTCCGGCACCGGGTCCGCCACCGCCGTGGGGCGTACTGAAGCTCTTGTGTAGGTTGAGGTGAGCGACATCGAAGCCGAGGTCGCCGTAGCGGGCTCGTCCCATGATGGCGTTGAAGTTGGCGCCGTCGGCGTAGAGATATGCGCCGGCCTCGTGGATGAGCTCTGCGACGTCCTCGATGCCATGCTCCCAGAGCCCGAGCGTGTTGGGGACGGTGACCATCGCCGCGGCGACCGTGTCGTCGAGCTCGCGCTCGACCGTTGCCCGGTCGAGCGAGCCGTCGGCGGCGGTCGGAATCTGGGTGACGTTGAAGCCGGCCATCGCGGCCGTCGCGGGATTGGTCCCGTGGGCGGAGTCGGGCACGAGGATGCGTCGACGCTGATCAAGCTCGCCGCGTGCGTCAAGCGCGGCGGCAATCATCAGCGCGCCGGCCAGCTCGCCCTGCGCGCCAGCGGCGGGCGCGAGACTGACGTGAGGCAGACCGGTCAGCTCGCCGAGTCCGCGCTGCAGCTCCAGCAACGTCCGCAGTGTTCCTTGCATCCCGTCGATCGGCGCAAGCGGATGCGCATCCGCGAAGCCCGACGCAGACGCAATGAGTTCGTTGACCTTCGGGTTGTACTTCATCGTGCACGATCCCAGTGGATACGTGCCGGAGTCGATGCCGTAGTTCATGACAGACAGCTCGGTGTAGTAGCGGACCAGCTCACCCTGGCTCAGCTCGGGCAGGCGGACGCCATCTCTCAGCAGGGCCGCATCGGGCAGCGGCGTCTGAACGCCCGTCCAGCGGGGGACATCGACCGCTCGCCGACCCGGCGCGCCGTGGTCGAAGCTCAAGCGCGCGCCCGCGTCAGCTGCTGACGGTCGCGGCGCCGTCACGATCCACCGTCCGTCTGGCCGCCGACCAGAGACAGCGCCTCAACGAAGGCGTCGATGTCAGCGTCGGGGGTGGCCTCCGTGACGCAGCAGAGCCATGCGTCGCGAGCTTCCCGCTCCTTGCGATCTGAGACATCCAGACCTGCGCTGATTCCCTGCTCGTCGAGCCGTGCCAGGAGCTGCGGCGCGGGCAACGGGCCGCGCACCAGGAACTCCTGAAACCAGGGCTCTCGGCTGGTGACCTCATAGCCATCGAGCGCGGCGATGCGGCGCGCCGCATCGTGCGCTTTCTGGTAGCAGAGCAGCGCAGCATCGCGCATGCCGTGCGGGCCGAGCGCCTGGACCGCGATGGTGAACGACAGCGCAACCAGCGATTGCGCTGTCGAGACGTTGGAAGTGGCGCGTTCGCGGCGAATGAACTGCTCACGCGCTTGCAGCGTGAGCACGTAGCCCGTGCGCGGGTTCGCGCCGTCGGGTGCGTGCAACTCGCGTGTCCGGCCGACGATTCGGCCGGGCATCTGGCGCAGGAACTGTGATCGGGCAGCGAACAACCCGAGCGACGGCCCGCCATAGGCGGGGCCGCCGGAGAGGTCCCGCCCCTCGCCGGTCACGATGTCCGCGCCGGCGTCGCCGGGCGCGCGCAGCAGACCCAGCGCGAACGGATCCGCGACCGCGACGAGCAGCGCTCCCTGCTCATGCGCGGCCTCAGCGAGCGGCTCGAGGTCGACGATGCCGCCCAGGAAGTTCGGCTGCTGCGCGACCAGGCAGGCATGATCGTCGCTGACCACATCCGCCGAGTCGATCTGATCGATCCGCAGCCGTGCGCCGCGCGCGTAGGTGCGGATGACATCGGCGATGCCTGGATGGATTGGTTCGAGCAGCGCGACGGCCTGGCGTTTGGTTGCACGGACGGCGAGCAGGCACGCTTCAGCCGTCGCGCTGGCGGCGTCGTAGAGGCCCGTGTTGGACACGTCCATGCCCGTCAGCTCGCAGACCACGGACTGGTACTCGAAGCCGGACTGGAGGGTGCCCTGGCTGATTTCGGGCTGATACGGCGTGTATGCGGTGGCATACTCGGAGCGTCCCGCGAGGTATGCGGCGATCGCCGGGACGGAGCGGCGGTAGGCGCCTGCGCCCAGAAAGCTGGGCCGCGACGGCGCGCGGTTCTCTGACGCGCGATCGGCCAGCAACGCGATCAGCGCAGGTTCGCTGAGCGGCGGCGGCAGCATGAGCGCTGGGTCACGCGCAGCGCTCGGCAGATCCGCGAACAGGTCGTCGATGCTGTCAACGCCAATCCGCTCTAGCATCCGCACGCGATCGGCGTCGGTCGCGGGGATGTATGGATGCGGCGATCCGACGTCGGTCGTGCTGGGGGCGGCCACCGCTAGTCCTCCGGTAGCTGCGCGAGGTAGGCTGCGGCGTCCATCAAGGTGTCCAGCTCCGAGGGATCGCTGCAGCGCACGCGCACGATCCAGCCGTCGCCATAGGGCGACTCGTTGACCAGCTCCGGGCGATCTTCGAGCTCAGCGTTGGCCTCGATCAGCTCGCCGGAGATCGGTGCGAACAGCTCGGCGACCGTCTTGGCCGACTCAATCTCGCCAAAGGGCTCGCCGGCCGTCAGCGCGCTACCGGGCGCGGGCAACTCCAGGTACACGACATCGCCAACCTGCTCTTGCGCGAAGTCGGTGATGCCGATCGTGACCTCGTCGGAGTCGCCGCTGCGGCGCAGCCACTCGTGGTCTTGGGTGTACTGCAGGTCGTCGGGTGCGTTGGCGGCCATCGTCGCGACTCCTTCGCTGCTCGCTGCGCTCATCCAGATTTGCGGTAGAACGGTCGGCGCACGACCTCGACCGGCACAGATCGGCCGCGCACGTCGATGCTCAGCGGCGTGCCGCGCTTGGCCAGTTCCAGCGGCAGATATGCGATGCCGATGCCAAGCTTCAGGCAGGGGCTGAACGCGCCGCTCGTGAGCTGCCCGACGACCGTGCCGGACTCATCGCGGACATCCATGCCGGCGCGAATGACGCCACGCCCGGTCGTCGCGAGATGGGCGAGACGGCGCGTACGCGGCTGATCCTTGAGCAGCAGGAGCGCGTCGCGGCCGATGAAGTCGGCACCGTCGTCGAGGCTGACCGCGAAGCCGAGGCCCGCCTCGAAGGGATGGGTTGTGGCATCGATGTCGTGTCCGTGCAGGGGCAGGGCGGCCTCGAGCCGCAGCGTGTCGCGGGCGCCGAGTCCAGCCGGCGTTGCGCCTCGCGCAATCAGCGCGTCCCAGAGCTCGCCGGCGAGCGCCGCATCAACGATGCACTCGCCGCCGTCTTCGCCCGTGTAGCCGGTCCGCGCGATCAGGATCTGGGCGCCGCGCCAACTGATCTCTGCGCAGTCGCGCGGCGCCAGTTCGGCCACGCGCGGGCCAAACAGGGACTCCATCAGCGCCAGCGCCAGAGGTCCCTGCACGGCCAGCATGACGCTGCCCGCCGTGCGCTCGGTGGCGGCATCGCCGGCGACCGAGCGCAGGCGCTCGAAATCCGCCTTTGCGTTGGCCGCGTTGTGGATGACGAGCCAGCGATCGCCGGAGAGGTGGTAGATGAAGACATCGTCGGCGATACCACCGTCGGCGTTGCAGTAGAGCGAGTAGCTGGCACGGCCCTCGGGCAGCGAGGCGACATCGAAGGTCGTGACCGAGCGCAACAGGGATGCCGCGTCCGGCCCCTCAACCCAGGCTCTGGCCAGATGTGAGACGTCGAAGACTCCCACCCGTTCGCGGACGGCGTGGTGCTCAGCGACGATGCCCTCGTACTGCAGCGGCATCTCCCAGCCGGCGAACGGCGCGAACCTCGCGCCCGCGGCTGCATGTCGGTCGCGCAGGGTGAGCTGCGTCAGTGGCCGGCTGTCCGTATCGCCCATGGGCCGATCTTATCGACTGATCTGCCGCGCGGCGTGCGTCGTCTCTTACGGAACCGAGCGGCGTGCCCTCGCTACGAGGCCGGCTGCTTCCGCTTCCGCCCCAACGCGCTCCGAGCCGCTCGATGCGCCAGCGTGCGCTCGACGTAGGGGGTGATCGCTGGCGTCTTGCAGCCCGTTTCCCCGTGATCGACGATGATCGGGCCGACTGCTCGGTCGATGGCGAAGACCGAGCGGCGCAGATTTCCGTCGCGCAGACCGATGGCGATCAGCGCGGCATTCATCTCGTGCCTGACGCGATTCGGTCGATCCGCCAGCTCCACGCGAATCTGCCGCAGCAGGACCCTCAGATCATCCACGCTCCAGATGTGCGCAGCTTCGGCGGTGCAGGCGACGATGAACCAGCCGACGGAGGCGGGCCACTCTGCGGGGAGATCGCGCAGGGCATCGCTGATCTCACGCGCGAGGCCGCTGCGGGCAACCAGACGTCCGAGTTCCTCTGCAAGCACGTAGTTGTCCACTGCCGACAGCCAATCGTGCGCCAACTCGGCGGTCAGTTGCGCAGGATCAGCGATGCGCAGGGCGAGGACTCGGGCGTCGTGGATGCCGCTGCGCCAGAGCGCCTCGGCGAGCTGGTTGTCGCCGACGAGCGGCTTGCCGATCCGACCCAGCTCCTTGTAGCTGACGCCGAACATCGGCTCGGCGGCGCCGTGCCGGCGGTAGACCTTGCGATTCTGCGCAGTGCCGACGGCCTCGATCTGCGCGAGTACTTCCGTGACCGATGCCATCTTGCACCTAACCGTTGGCGGGCGACCAGCCGTAGATCCGCTCCAGCGCGCCGCCCATCAGCACGGCCCGGTCGTCGTCCGAGAGCGTGTCGGTGACGCGGAATGCCTCGACCCCCTGTTCGTAGGTCAGCAGGTTGGTGGCGCGCGTCCAGTCGGTGCCCCACAAGCAGCGCTCGAGCGTGTAGGCCTCGAAGATGCGATGCAGCGGCTGCCAGATGTCGCGATACGGGAAGGGCTCGTGGGACAGCGTGCAGGCGCCGGAGATCTTGATCGCCACGTTGTCGTATTGGGCGAGCGCGACGACCTCGTCAACATCGGACCAGGGATCGTCGGGCGCTGGCGGCTGGAAGGGTTGGCGCAGTCCGACGTGGTCGATCACAATCTGAGTGTCCGCATGCCGACGCGCGAGCTCGGACAGGATCGGTAGCTGGCCCCAGCAGAGGACGTTGATCGGAATGCCGCTGCGAGCGCCGGCATCGAGCACATGCGCAAGTCCCGGGTGGTCCGCGTCGACGCCCTCGAAGGCCAGCACGATCCGCGCGCCCACGACGCCCGGTCGTGCGGCCCACGCCTCGACATCGGCCGCGACAGTGTCCGAGTTGGGGTCGAACGGCGCGATTAAGCCGAAGCGGTCGGGATACTGCTCGGCGACGCCCTCGCAGTAGCTCGAGTCGTAGCCGTAGATGGTGAAGGGCGAGATCAGCAACGCGCCGTCGACGCCGACGGCGTCCATCGCGGCCACCATGTCGTCGCCGGTGACGACCTGCGGTCCGGCCAACACGGCACGATAGTTGCGCTCGTCGTTGCGGTCGTAGGCGTGAACCTGACAGTCGATCGTGGGCATGGCGGTCGTCTCCTCGCTGTGTCGGTTGCTTATGTCTGCTGATAGCCGCGGTCGCGTTCGCGCTTGAAGGCTTCCCAGCCCTGCTCTTCGCGGACGCGCTGGCGGCCCGCGCCAACGTCGTCCTCCGCGGCCAGCAGATCGCGCAACGCATCGTTGTCTCGGTAGTGGACGGCGTCGAAGACGCCCATCTGCTCGTAGACGAGATTGACGAGGCGCTTGTTCAGGCGCACGACGGCCGGCGGCAGCGCAGCCAGCTTGCGGGCCATGTCGGAGGCGGCGGATTCGAGGTCGTCATCGGGCACGACGCGATTGACGAGTCCCATCCGCAGCGCGTCTTCGGCGCCGATCGCCTCGCCCAGCAGCAGCACCTCTTTGGCCTGCTTCTGGCCCGTCAGGAACGGCGTGATCAGCACGGGCACGCCGAAGCCGTGGCGAATCTGAATCTCGCCCAGCCGCGCCGTCTCCGATGCAACGGTCAGGTCGCAGACGCCGGCCAACTCACAGCCCTGACCGACCGCGTGGCCGCGCACGGCGGCGATGATTGGCTTGGGGAACGACCAGATGCGCATCATCACATCGATCGAGCTGGGCGCCGGGTCATCATCGGGATAGAGCGACGACCAGAGGTCGCCGCCGGCGGAGAACGCGCGGCCCGCGCCGGTCAGAATGATCGCACGGGCATTCTCGTCCGATTCCGCCTGGTCCAGCGCGGCGTCCAATAGGCGCGTGACGTTGCGGTTGATCGCGTTCAGCACCAGCGGACGATTGAGCGTGATTCGTCCCACGCCGTCGGCAGATTCGTACAGCACATCATCTGGCCCCGGCGGCGGAATCGGAATCCCGTCTGGCGTCGTCTGCCAACCGCTCTGGTCCACTTCGGTCGTCATCAAGTCCCCCATGCCGCCAGCGTCCGTGCCGCCAGCGTCCGCGCCGACAGGGTATCCGAGCGGCCGCTTGCAGATCGGTAGCCTCGCATCAGTACGGATATCGTCGCAGCAGGAGGCTGATCATGAGCGCAACGGTACGAGTCTGCACGCTGGAAGAGCTGCAGCGAGAGGGTGTGCGGGTCGTCTCGACGGGCGCGCGGACGGCGGCCGTCTTCTGGCACCGCGACCAAGTCTTCGCGGTCGACAACCGCTGTCCGCACATGGGCTTTCCGCTCAGTCAGGGCACGGTCGCAGACGGCATCTTGACCTGCCATTGGCACCACGCCAAGTTCGACCTCTCAGGTGGCTGCGCGTTCGATCTGTTCGCCGACGACGTGGCGGCGTTCCGCGCGGAGGTGCGCGATGGCGAGGTCTGGTTGGATCCCCAACCGGTCGAAGAGGAAGCCGTGACGCACGCCACCCGCAAGCTGACGGAGGGTTTGGAGCAGAACCTGCGCCTGGTGATCGCCAAGTCGGTAATCGCGCTGTGCGAGGCGGGCCGCGAAGATGTCGTGCTCTCGACCGCCGCGCGCTTCGGCGTCAAGCATCGCGCGGCAGGCTGGTCGAGCGGGCTGTCGATTCTCACTGCGATGGCCAACGTGCAGGCCCAGCTCGACCCGGCCGATCGCCCGCGTGCGCTCTACCAGGGCGTCGTACACGTCGCGCGCAGCACGCAGGGCGAGCCGCCCGATTTCGACATCGCCGCGCTGCAGACCGACGAGGATCGGCCCGCGCAGTTCCGCACCTGGTTCCGGCGGTTCGCCGATGTGCGTTCGCGAGATGCGGCCGAGCGATGTTTGCGCACGGCAGCCGCGGCCGGTCTCGACGAGATTCAGCTGGCCGACTTGCTCTTCGCGGCGTCGACCGATCACACGTTCATGGACGTCGGCCACACGCTGGACTTTGCCAACAAAGCCTGCGAGCTGCTCGACGAGATTGGTTGGGACGATGCGCCGGACGTGCTCAGCTCGGTCATTCCGACCATCACCGGCGCTCAGCGGATGGAGGAGACCTCGGCCTGGCAGCATCCGGTCGACCTACCCCGTTTACTGGACGAAGCGGGCGACGCGCTGGACGACGCGCTGGCCGTCGGAGGTGAGCGCGATCAGTCATGGGACGCGCACCGCCCGCTGGCCGAGTCAATCCTGGATGATCCTCCCAAGCGGTCGCTTAGCATGATCGTTGACGCCGCCCGCGCTGGTGCGCCGCTGACCGAGCTCAGCGCAGCGGTCGCCTACGCCGCGGCGAGGCGTCCGCTGCATTTCCACACATCCAACGAGTTCGGCGACTGGAACACGGTCCACCACACGCTCACGTACACCAACGCGGTCGACCGGGCGATGCAGCGCGCACCCTCGCGAGAGTTGGCCCGCGCGATCCTGGACGGCGCGGCGTCCGTGTACCTGGAGCGGTTCCTGAACATGCCGCGTCAGCCGCGTCCCGAGGCGAACGGCGGCACATCCTCGACCGACGACGTGCTGGACCGCTTCGACCGTCAGCAGCAGGTGGACGAGACGGCCCAGGCCGTGGCCGATCTGCTCGCCGCCGGGCTTCAGGACGAGGTCGCGTGCGTGCTCGGCACGGCGCTGCTGCGGGAGGACGCCGCCTTCCACTCATTCCAAATCTACGACGCCGCCTTGCGCCTCGCCGACCGCTTTCGGGATCGTCCAGAAGCAGACGACGTCCTGATCGGGGCCAGCCGCTTCCTCACGGCTCACGCGCCGACCGTGCGATCGATGGGTCAGACTTACGACACCGCGGCGAGGCTGCATCGCGGAGAAGCGCTGCACGCATAAGTCAAACATCGCGCTGCTCAGCTCGAATGCGGCTCGAATGCGGCGCGTCTGCGATAATCGGCGCGAACCGCTCGCGACTGAACTGGAGGACACGATGGCACTAGATCCGCAGACGGCGATGTTGCTGCAAACGATGGCGGAGAACGCCGACCCGGACGCGAAGCCGCTGCACGAGATGTCGCCGGAAGAGGCGCGGGCCTTCGGCGGCGCGTTGGCCGAGATGGCCGGCCCGACCGCTCGCATGGCGCGCACCGAAGACCACACCATCGACAGCGGCGACGGCAGCTTCCGCGTCCGTGTGCTGGTTCCGATTGACGATCCGCAGGGCGTGATCGTCTACTACCACGGCGGCGGCTGGGTCCTGGGCAACATCGACGAGTACCACGCGCTGGGCACCAAGCTCGCTGAGCGCACCTCGTGCGCTGTGGTGCTCGTCGATTACCGCAAAGCGCCCGAGCATCGTTACCCGGTCGCCGTGGATGACTCCTATGCCGCGCTCGAGTGGGCAGCGGCGCACGTGTCGGACATTGCTGGGTCCGATGTGCCGTTGTTCGTCGCAGGCGACAGCGCCGGCGGCAACCTCTCGGCCGTGATGGCCGTGCGCGCGCGCGACCGTGGCGGACCCGAGATCGCCCTCCAGATCCTGATCTACCCAGTCACCGACTGTGACTTCGAGCGCGCGTCGTACGTCGACCCCGAGAACGAGCTCGTCCTGACCCGCGAGGCGATGGTCTGGTTCTGGGATCACTACGTGCCGGACGCCGCGCAGCGGACGGAGCCGGACGCATCGCCGTTGCACACGCCCGACCTGTCAGGGTTGCCGCCGGCGGTGGTGTTGACCGCTGAGCATGACGTGCTGCGCGACGAGGGCGAGGCGTACGCGGAACGGCTCGAGGCAGCCGGCGTCGCGGTGGACTTCCAGCGTCACCTGCGCCAGATTCACGGCTTCTGGAATCTGCTGATGCTGCCCGGCAGCGAGCGCGGCTTCCAGCAGGTGGTCAAGGCGATCCGCCGCCACGTGGTGACCAGGCGGGCCGCTGCCTAGAACCGCAGCAGTTCTTGGAGGTGTTCTGCGTTGAGGTCGGGCCCCACCGCGGCGAGCCGCAGCTCGTCTTCGCGCAGGAACTGGTGCGCGAGCCGCTCGATGTCCTCTGTCGTGACGGCCTGGTAGCGCTCGGTGGTCAGTTCGACCGAGTTGAGTCGGTCGTGCAAGAGCATCTGTCCGCCGTTCCAGGCAGAGACTGAGCGTGTGTCCTCCATGTCGATCAACATCCGACCGGCCGCGAGCCGCCGGGCTCGGGTCAGCTCTTCCTCCGAGACGCCGTCGCGCATCCGCGCGAGCTCACCGAGCGCCGCGGACAGGGCGGTCTCGGCGTTTTCCGGATCGACCCCCATACCGACCTGCAGCACGCCGTTGTCACGCAGCAGCGAGAGTCCCGCCTGGATGTCGTAGACCAGCCCCAGTTCCTCGCGCACCTTGAGGAACAGCCGCGAGCTCATACCGTCGCCGAGCAGCGCGGTCAGCAGGCTGAGCGCATAGCGATCGGGGTCGTTGGAATGCAACGTCGGGAGCGCGATCACAATCTGGGTCTGCTCAGTTTCCTTCTTGCGCACCGCGACGCGCTGGCCGTCACGCGAGATCGGCGCCGGACGACGCTCCAACGTCTCGCTCGATGACCATGCGGCCGTCAGCTCGGAGACGCGGGCCAGGACGGCGTCGGGATCGACATTGCCCGCGACGGAGAGCAGCGCGTTGGCGGGCGAGTACTGGCCGCGCCAGTATTCGACGGTGTCGTCGAAGGGAATCTGCTGGACGGACTCTGGCGTGCCCGCGATGTCGCGGCCCAGCGGCGTGCCGCGCCACATGACTTCCGACATCAGCTCTGAGACGAGCTGGTAGGGCGAGTCTTCGATCTGGGCGAGCTCCTCGAGGATGACGAGGCGCTCTTTCTCCAGCTCGTCGCGTTGAAACTGGGGACGCGAGACCATGTCGACGATCACGTCGAGCGCCGTCTGCCAGTCCGGGCCGGGCACTTTCGCGTAGTAGACGGTCAGTTCGCGGTCGGTGGCGGCGTTGATGTATCCGCCGACGCCTTCGACGGCGGTGGAGATCTGCGCGGCTGACGGGAACAGCTGCGAGCCTTTGAAGAGGCAGTGCTCGACCAGGTGCGAGACGCCGGCCAGTTCTTCCTGCTCATACTGGGATCCAGCGCCGACGTACATCGCCACCGCCAGCGAGCGGGTCGAGGCCATCGGCTCGCAGATGACCCGCAGGCCGTTGTCCAGCGTTGAGATTTGAGGGCCGTGGCGCGTCGCCGTCTGCGGCGCCACTAGGACACGCCCCACGTGGTATCGCCCGAGGCGTCGTCACGGACGATCGATCCGGCCATGGCGCCCGCGACGAACTCGTCAATCGAAGCCCCAATCGTGGTGTCGTCGCCGTGACCGTTGAAGGTCAGGGTGTGCTCGGGCAGTCCGTAGAGCTTGGTCACAATGCTGCGCACCTCCTGCGTCACCTGCGGCATCCCGCGTGTATTGCCGGGACCGCCAGGAAACAGCGTATCGCCGACCACGCAGTAGGGGTCCTGATCGTCCGCGATGTAGTAGGACACTGACCCGGTCGTGTGGCCGGGCGTATGCAGCACTTCCAGCTCGGTGTCGCCGAGCAGGACGGTTTCGCCGCCTTCCATGTGGATGTCGATGTCCAGATCGGACTCCAACCAGGGGTGCTGGTCGTCGGCGACGGTGTCAGACGTGTGCATGTAGAAGGGAACGCTGGGGCCGAGCCATTCGCGTAATTCGTTGTAGGACTTGATGTGGTCGGGGTGGGAGTGCGTGAAGAGCACCATCCTGGGCGTGCAGCCGGATGCTTCGATGCCAGCGATGACCAGGTCGTGCTGAGCGACGGCGTCGATGATGGCCGCGTCGCCCGTGCCCTTGTCAACCAGGACGAAGGCGTTGTTCTCGAACGGCCCCCATGACATCTGCATCACGACCAAGCGCCAATACACTCGCAGCAGACGCGACTCCGCGTGCAGTTCCATACTCATTGGGCTCCCCAATCGCCGTTCGCTCAGCAACCATCCGCGATGGAGTGCAGTCTAGCCAGCCGACAGGAAGCGTCATGAGCACCGAGCCGACAGATTCGACTACCTCGACCGCCCCGACCGCACCGATCACCCAGCTGCGCGATGTGCTGCCGTTGACCGCTGCGGCGTCGGCGGAGGGCGTGCTGTCGATCGGCGGCTGCAGCGTGCAGGATCTCGCGCACGAGTTTGGCACGCCGCTCTACATCTACGACGAACACACGATTCGCGAGACCTGCCGCAGCTACCTGCGAGATTTCCGCGGTCGTCTGCCGGGATCGCGCGCCCATTACGCCGCCAAAGCCTGGCTGAGTCCCGCGCTGACCCGCATCCTGGTCGAGGAAGGATTCGGGATGGACGTGGTGTCGTCTGGGGAGCTGCACGTGGCGCTGGCCGGCGGGATGGATCCTGAACAGATCGGCTTCCACGGCAACGGCAAGACTCGCGAGGAACTCGAGTATGCGCTGGACTGCCGCGTGGGCCGGATCATCGTGGACAACGACGACGAGCTGGCGCTGCTGGACGAGCTGACTCGCGCGCGGGCGCGTGCACAGCGAATCATGCTGCGGATCACGCCCGGCGTGGACGCTCGGACGCACGCCAAGACGACGACGGGGCTGCGCGACAGCAAGTTCGGCTTCCCACTGCCGTCGGGCCAGGCCGAGGCGGGACTGGTCCGCGCGCTCGAGGCTCCGTTTCTGGACGTGACCGGCTTCCACATCCATTTGGGATCGCCGCTCTTCAGCGTCGAGCCGTACGCCGAGGGCATCGCCACGATCGCCGACTTTGCGGCGGAGATGCAGGAGCGGCACGGCTACGAATGGCGCGAGTTCTCGCCCGGCGGCGGCATGGCGCTGACCTACACCGCCGACCGCATCGCTCCCGAGGGCGATCGCTATGCCGTGCAGATCGCCGATGCGATCCACACCGCCTGTGACAGCCACGGCCTGCCAGTGCCGGACGTCCACATCGAGCCGGGACGCTCGGTCGTGGGACGTGCGGGCGTCGCGCTGTACTCCGTGGTCAGCCACAAGCACATCCCCGAAACGCGCGATTATGTCACGGTCGACGGCGGCATGGCCGACAACATCCGTCCCGCGATGTACGAGTCGCAGTACGAGGCGGCGGCAGCCGAGCAGATGCGCACCGCGCCGACCCGCACGGCGACGATTGCGGGCAAGTTTTGCGAGTCGGGTGATGTGCTGGTGCGCGACGCGTCGCTGCCGCCGCTGGAGATCGGCGCGCTGGTCGCGATCCCGGCCAGCGGCGCCTATCAGATCGCGATGGAGAGCAACTACAACCTCGCCCTGCGACCCGCGATCGTGATGGTGCGCGACGGTACTGCCCGACTCGTCCGACGCCGCCAGACGCACGACGACTTGCTCGCCCTGGAGCTCTGATGCCGTCTGCGCCCGACTGGCAGCGTTGGGGTCCGCACGCGGAGACGCCGGCCGTCCGCACCATCCGTGCGATGTTCGCCGCCGATCGCTTGCCGCATGCCCTGTTGATCAGCGGTCCGGGCGGCGTGGGCAAGCGAGACCTCGCGCTGCGCATCGTGCAACGCTCCTTATGTGAGGCAGCAGACATCGACCGTCCATGTCGTGAGTGCCGAACCTGCCGCCGTCTGCACGACCCGCTCAATCCCGAACAACCGCCCCAACACGCTGATGTGGAGCTCGTCTCGCCCGGATCGTTGAGCGCAAATCCCGACCAGGACAATCGCAACACGCGCACGATTGGCATTGGCGTGATTCGGCGGGTCGAGCATGCCACCACCCTCGCGCCGTTTGAGGCTGATCGCCGCTTGCTCATCATCGATCCGGCGGACGCCATGACGTCCGAGGCGGCCGACGCGTTTCTGAAGACCCTCGAGGAGCCGCCGTCGCGCGTTCACTTCATTCTGCTGACGTCACGGGAGGAACAGCTCTCTGAGACGATCCGCTCGCGCTGCCGACGGCTGACGTTGAATCCGCTGCCCGATGCGCAGCTCGAAGCATGGATGGACTCGGCCGATCTCGTTGCCCCAGCGGCAGACGACC
>JAJEBU010000133.1 GCA_022822375.1 Dehalococcoidia bacterium | reverse complement strand
AGAAGCGCTTGAAGCCGCCGCCCGTGCCCGACACGCCCACCGTCACGCGTACCCCGCGCTCGGTCAGAATGCCAAACTCCTCAGCCATCGCCTCCGTGATCGGGAACACGGTCGAAGAGCCATCCACCTGAATCTCACCCTGGAGCCCCCCGAGCGCCTGAGCAGTTTGCTGTTGCTCCTGCTGCGACGGCTGCGCGGCCGCGGCCGCAGCCTGCTGTTGGTCGTCGTCCTGTTCGGCCGCGGGTTGCTGCTGTTGTTGTGGCTGATCCTGTTGCTGGACTGCTGGTGTTGCGGACTGCTGTTGCTGGTCGTCATCGCCGCTGCAGGCGACGAGCACCATCGCTCCGGCCAGGAGGACCGCGATCAGCAGCGGCAGCCACCGCAGCGACACTCGCGACCCCAGATGTTGTGCTGTCTCCAAGACCCTCACCTTTCTCTCGCTCTGCGGGCGGCGCTGTGCGTTGCCGCCGTAACCTCGCACGGGCTGCGGCGCACTCATCTTGAGTGCTCGCCGTATCCCGCGATGCATAGGGTTCACCTCACAGAGGAGCCGGCGTTAACCACCCGGATAACGGCCAGTTAAGGGCGGGTTATTGCCCACGCGTTCACTGCGTCACACTTCGCGCTGGGACGCCTCAGATTGCAGTGCGCTGCTCGGCTCCGCGACGGAACTCAAGGCCAACGGAATGCTGAAGCCGAACGTCGATCCTGCGCCCGGCGCACTCTCCAACGACACGGCGCCGCCGTGCACTTCGGCGATGTGCCGCACGACGGCCAAGCCCAATCCCGTCCCACCGCCCGACTGCCGCGCGCGGTCGACCCGGTAGAAGCGCTGGAAAATGCGCGACTGCTCAGCTTGCTCGATCCCGATGCCCGTGTCGCGCACGCGAATCCATACCATCGGAGCAGGATCGGACGGATCGCCGTGCTCCGATCGGACGTCGATCTCGCCGCCGGCATCGGTGAACTTGACCGCGTTGTGCAGCAGGTTGAGCAGCGCACGCTCGACTAGCTCGGCATCGGCGTTGACCATCGTGCTGCCCGCGCCGTTGGCGTCGTAGGTCAACGACAGACCCTCGCGCGATGCCTGCGGGCGGATGCTCTCGACCGCCGCCCCAATCATCGACTCGATCGCCGCCGTCTCCATTTGCGGTTCCGTCAGACCGGATTCGAGCCGCGCCAGCGCGAGCATTTCCTCCACGAGCTGCTGCATGCGGCCCGCCTCCGACAGGATGATCTCGCGGAAGCGCTGCGCATCCTCGGGCTTGCGGGCGAGCTCCAGCGTTTCGGCCGCGGCCGAAATCGTGGAGAGCGGCGTGCGCAGCTCGTGCGAGGCATTGATGAAGAAGTCGCGCCGCGCGATCTCAGCCTCGTAGAGATCAGACAGATCATGCATCGCCAGCACGACCGACCAGGGGCCGGTCCCCGCGATGTCCGAGACCGGCGCCACCACCGTCCGGTAGCGCCGCTCGGCGCGCAAGACGACCAGCATGGCCGGCGTACCCTCCGCATCCGCCAGGCGGACCGCGTCGTACAGATCGGGATCTTCCACCACGTCCAGCAACGGCGCATCTCGGACAGGCTGCTCGACGAGGCCCAGCAATCGCTCCGCGGCAGGATTCAGGTAGCGAACCCGCGTGTCGCGGTCAACGGCGATCACGATGTCGCCGGTTGAGGCGAGCGCCCGTTCGAGCTGATCCCGCTCGGCCTGTCGGCTGCCGAGTTCTTCCCTCAGCGCATCCCGCGCCTGGCTGGTCTCGGAGAGCGACGCGCTCAGCTTCGAGACCGCCGCGCCAGCGTTCCACAGACCGATCGCTGCGAGCACGACGCCCAACACCAGGCTCAGCGCACCAGCGGCGACGGAGATCTCGGCGGCGAGCAGTGCAACGCCCAGCAGCATGGCGCCGACGCCGATCGCGGTGGTGCGCACGGTCAGCGCTCGAATCGATACCCCGCGCCGCGCACGGTGATCAAGTGGCGCGGCGGGACGTCAGGCTGCTCGATCTTCTTACGCAGCCAACGCACGTGAACATCGACCGTCCGCGTCCCGCCGGCGAACGAGATGTCCCAGACATCATTCAGCAGCTGATCGCGGGTGAACGCCCGACCATCGCGCTGAACCAGATACGCCAGCAGCTCGTACTCCTTCGGACGCAGCGGAATCGGCTCCCCGTCGCGAGTCAGCAGGTGACGGTTCAGGTCCAGCGTGAAGTCGCCAAACGTCAACACCCGCGCTTCCACCTCGATCTCCTGTTTGCGACGCAGGTGGACGCGCACCCGCGCCTTCAGCTCGGCCAACGAGAACGGTTTGGTGATGTAGTCGTCCGCGCCGAGATCGAGTCCTCGAACGCGGTCCGCCTCCGACGTTCGCGCCGTCAGCAGCAGGACCGGCGTCTGGGAGCGCTCGCGGATTCGGCGCAGGACTTCGATCCCGTCCATCCGCGGCAGCATCAGGTCGAGCAGCACGAGATCGGGCTGCAGCGCTTGCGCCATCGACAAGCCTTCCAGGCCGTCATCGGCCGTGCGCACCCGATAGCCCTCATCCTCGAGGTTGAACCGCAGCGTCTCCGCCAGCGGCGCTTCATCTTCGACGACCAACACCGTGCGCATCGCTTCGGCCTTTCCCGCGTGCAAGGGCAGTCTACCGACGGAGCAGATCCGTCGGTTGCCATCCTGTTAACCCGTTCTGCGC
>JAJEBU010000041.1 GCA_022822375.1 Dehalococcoidia bacterium | reverse complement strand
TCCCAGTCTTCTTGGATACCCTTGACCCAACCGCCGTTGAGCAGGATCGACTCGATGGTCGCCTCGAATGCCTGCTCTTTGGTCTGAGTGGTCATGTCGACCGCCTCCGTCGCACAATCAAACTGTGACCACGATACCCCCGAATGGGTCGGCGTCTTGACGTCCTGAACGCTTCACGCGACAATCGGCACAAGGAGATAGAGTGAACGCCATGATGAGATTCGTGTTCGACGAGCACCGCGCGGCCCAGGCCGCTTCGATTCTGTTGGAGCGCGCCGGCGGCTCGATGAAGTACATCAAGCTGATCAAGCTGCTATACCTCGCCGACCGTGCCGCGCTGATCGAGACCGGCTCACCGATCACCGGGGACCGCTATGTCTCGATGAAGTACGGCCCCGTCCTGAGCACCGTGCTCGACCTGATCAAGCAGCCGAATCCTCGTGAGGATTCGATCTGGCACCGATACGTCCAGCGACGCCACTTCGACGCTGCGCTCGTCGAAACCGCGGCCGATGACCAGCTAGCTGACTACGACACCGATCTGCTGAACAGCATCTTCGACTCCTACGGCAACTGGAGGCCTTGGGCCGTGGTCAATCACACCCACTCCTTACCTGAGTGGATAGACCCGGGCGAGACATCGATCCCTATCGATCCCGCGGACATTCTCCGCTACGCCGGGTTTGACTCCTTTGAGCTCGGCTTGGCGGTCGATCAAGCTGAGGCCGCCTATTCAATGCGCACACAGCTGGCGTCGGCAGAGTGAACCCAGGCGACACGCTCACCGGGCTGGACGCGCGGAATCACCTCTGGATTGTTGTGGCTGTCTCGATCGCGGATGGAACCGCTGTGGTCGCGAATCTCACGACACACGATGAGCCCCGAAAAACGTTCTGCCGCCAAGACTGCGTCATCGTTCGCCCCGGCGATCATCCCTACCCGTCGCACGACTCGTGCGTCTTCTATCGCGACGCCCACCTAACCAGAATGGACCTCCTTCAGCGGGGATTGGACAACAGGACCTATTCCTTGCGCGATCCGCTATCAGATGCGCTGTTGGTCCGAATCCAACAAGGCGCGCTCAATTCGCGACTCATTCGTCAACCAGTCAAGTCGGCGATCCTCCGGATGATCGGTCAGAGCTAGCGGCGCCGCGAACGTCGATCTTGCCCGTCACCGCGGCGGTGATGAGTGCAGCGCGGTACTCCAGGAGACGTTCAATCGCATTCTCAATCTGGTGCCGCAACTCGTCGTTCAACTTAGTCGACATCTCCAAGAAGTCCGCTATAGCGCGCTGCTCATCAACGGGCGGAACCGGTACCGGGAGATTCCCAATATCCGGCGCATTGATGGCTGGGTAACTGACCCCAACCGAGCGAGCCACAATCTCGTCGACAAGGCCCTGTTCTCTCAGGACCCAAGAGGCAAAATCAGCATCCAAGTTGATCGGTCGAATCACTGCGAACCCGGTCGACACGACCATCTCTGGTTTCGGATTATTGATGGGAGCGATTGCTCGAAGGTACGTCCTGACCGTCGAAACGATGGTGTCGCCGTCTTGAACCAACCTACGAGCCCTTGATGGTGCGTCTTCAAACACCATCTCATCGAAGCGAGTGACTCCCAGCGTCGAATCGACGGAGCTGATATCTACATACGAGATCGACCTGAGCGGATCTTCTCTATCCGTCAGCGCCTCGTCATTGATGGATGCGACAAATCTCAGTCTCCTCACATCCCAATGCTCAGGGACATCGCCCAGCCAATCAACGCCGGAGGGCTTGAGGCGGGGGGATGGGTCGAGGCCGGCGGCGCGGGATGTCTCTGGCGGGAGACCGCGCGTCACCGTGCGCGTGATCAGCGCCGTCCGATACTCCTGCAGGCGCTCAATCAGCAACCGCTTCTTCGCAATCAACGAGTCAATCCGCTCCGTCTCCCGGTCGAGGAAGGCGGCAATGTCCCGCTGCTCGTGGAGGGGTGGGACAGTGAGATTGAGCTCACCTTACCTCCGTGACGGCGATGGCGTCATATGTAGATCCTACAGAGAGAGGCTTTAGCGCCTGCCGTACTGTGTGCAAGGACCACCAGGTAAATCGGCGCTCGAGACGCTGGGGATCTGGTGATATCCCGCATAATCCTCGCCCGATTCCATAGGACCTATCCGCAATGTTCAGAGCTCCAACTGGTGCTCTGACGGAGAGCAGAATCGCTCCGACATCTACTCTCTTCGGGGCAGCATCGCAATACCACCTCGCCGTTGGACTCGTATGCCCGAACTCAGCGTTTCCCTGCAGAAAGGGCCGTTCGATTGGATCATCCTGGTAGGTATCCGAGGGCGGCGATTGACCCATGACGATGCGGCTTAGGTGCTTTGACGGCACCACTGCCCAATGATGGGGAATATCGCCGAGCAACTCGACGCCGGAATTGGTATAGGTGCTATACGGTCGCATAGTTCACTGCCCAGAGTCTCTTACGTGAAGATCGATCAACTCTGCTAGATAGGGAACGCTGATGCCGTAGTCGAGATCCTTCCTCACAAAGCACTCCAGTACGCGGATCATATTGGCCAATCGCTTCTGGCCAAACTCAGACGTTGCATCGAGTTCTATTGTTTCCTTCGCAAGATACTCAGGTTGCGTCAGCATTTCCTCCACATTCTCGGGATCCTCACGCTTCCCATTTGCCTGCAGCCGCCGCAGCTGCTCCATCGCTACCATGCCATCGTCGGCGCAGTACATTACCGCCTCGACGTAGTCTCGCTGCCACTTCTCATCCATTCCTGGGAGCCGTGGTTCGTGTCCAGTGACTTTCCTAAGCGCGTTGATGTGATCAACGAGCTCTGCCCCTCGAGCCTTTTCTGTAACGAATCGTCGATACAGATCCGGCTCGGTGATCTTCACTGCCACCAGGACGGCAAGCACTTCAGGGAAGGTCGTGTATCCCTTTTGCAATCCTCTACCTACCAAGGCGACCGATCTGACACAATGGTCCATATCCCGTAGTGCAAGTCCTAAACGCCCTAGAGTGACAGGCAAGGCTTTTGACAGCGAAGCTAGTTCTTGGGTATGAAACGGGCTACCATGACTTTTGCTGAGATCAGAAAAGAACGAAGTCAGGCCGTACGCTTCCACGAGATGCGCGCAGAACTTGATCGGATCCGCGTCGGGCAGAACGAACTCCATGTCGAAGAAGCGCCGGAGGTACACGCCAGCATCAATCTGCCCGTAGACCGATTCGAGCGATTTCAAGAGTTCCGTACGGTTGATCCCGAAGACGAACACGATGTTCGGCACGTCAAAGATGTGCTTGACCCGCTCTAGGAGTTCGATCGCGAAGGTCGGGCGGCAGCGATCCAGCTCGTCGATGATGAAGACGAGTGGCTTCCCAGACTCCTCCTTGACGACTTTGGCCAATCTCGCCAGGTGGTTCCGAATCTCGCGCTTGGTTCGCAACTGCGTTCGGTAGTCATTGAGCAGATTGTCGCGCTTCAGGTCTTTCCGGGTGAACGCAACCCCGGTCAACTTGCCGGTCAAGATCGGCAGCGCAATGTCGCCGATGATCGCGGCCATCTCCCTGAGTCTTCCTTCTTGAAAGTGCTCAGTGAGCTGCCCGATGATCGCCAACAAAGGATCGTCGCAGAAATCGTCCTCCCACGCGTTGAAGTAGATAGCTTGGTGTCCACCCCTCTCCAGTTGCGCTTGCCAGCGCTTGAGGAGGAAGGTCTTGCCGGTGCCCCAGCGCCCGTCCAGGCTGATCACGAACGGCGCTTCCTGGTCCTTAACGATTGTTGTCAGACGGTCGGCGATCCTCTTGCGTTCCAGCTTGTCGTCAGCCCAGATGTTGTTGGGATCGATCTCGGGCTCGACCACCTTGAGCGCCGGCTTGGACCGGTGCTCCTCAACCTTGTTAGCTTCGTCGACCATCGGTCAGTTCCTCCCCACTTCCGACAGCAACCCAACAATCTCCCGCTCCAGCGACTGAATGTCCGCCTCGATCTCCTCCAGCGGACGCGGCGGCTCATAGACGTAGAAGTGGCGATTGAGCGGGATCTCGTAGCCGATCTTCGTCTTGCTGTGGTCGACCCAGGCATCGGGCACGTGCGGCAGGACCTCGCGCTTCATGTAGTCGGCGATGTCCTCGCAGAGCGGCACGTTCTCAGTGTCGCGCAGCTCAGGGTTCGGCTCTGGATCGCCATGGCGGTCCAGGCAGATTTCGGCGTCGGGATCACGCTCCCCGAGTGCGGCGAGTACCGCCTTTCGCTCCGGCGCCGATATCCGTATCTCGCAATCCGCAGCAGTGTCTTCCAGCAGTTGCTCGAAGAGATCGCGATCACGGCAGACCTCACCGCCGGTCGCTTCGGCGTGGACCGCAAGTAGTTCGCGGATCGCACGCTGTCTGCTCTCTGCGAGCTTGTGGAAGGCCTTCACCTCATCGATCCGACCGACCCGTTCCGGGGTCGCCGCGAAGTTCAACCGTAGCGGCCGCTCGACCGTGATCTTGCGGTAGCCGAAGTTCTGGTTGTTAAACACCTTGCTCACGATGCGCGCTCGCAAGAGCGTCTCGTGCGTCACCGGGTCTTCGTAGGGCAGGTCTCGTGTCTCGCCGTCTTCGAAGTTGCCGTGGATCCGGGTAAGGTCCGCGATCTGCTCGTCCGACAGCTCGTTGCGCTTGTTGCCCAGGCTCTTGCGCATCTTGACGAAGAATTGCCGCCCGTCGATGAGTTGCACCTTGCCGCGTCGGCGCTCTTCCTTTCGGTTAGTCAGAATCCAGATGTAGGTCGAGATGCCGGTGTTGTAGAAGAGCTGGTCGGGCAGCGCGACAATCGTTTCAAGCCAGTCGTTCTCGATGATCCAGCGGCGGATGTTGCTCTCGCCGCTGCCGGCGTCGCCGGTGAACAGCGGCGATCCGTTGAACACGATCGCAATTCGGCTGCCACCCTCGCCGGAGTCCGTCACCGGCTCCATCTTCGAGAGCATGTGCTGCAGAAAGAGGAGCGAGCCGTCATTGATACGCGGAGTTCCAGCGCCGAATCTGCCGTCGTAGCCGAGCGTGTCACGCTCCCGCTCGATTGTCTGTCGCTGCTGCTTCCACTCCACCCCAAAAGGCGGATTGGCGAGCATGTAGTCGAACGTGTGCTTCGCGCCGTCGGTCCGCCGATCGTAGTAGTCGGTTGTGAATGTGTCACCGAGGATGATGTTCTCGGCGTTCTCTCCCTTGATCAGCATGTCCGACCGGCAAACCGCCCACGCCTCGTCGTTGTAGTCCTGTCCAAAGAGCACCGGCAGCGATTCGGCGTTGTGCTCTCGCAGGAACTCCTCGGCCACAGACAGCATCCCGCCGGTTCCGCAGGCCGGGTCGTAGATCTTCTTGACCACGTGGCTTCGGCCCAGATCCGGTTCGTCCGATAGCAGCAGGCTCACCATCAGACGAATCACCTCGCGTGGCGTGAAGTGCTCTCCCGCCTCCTCGTTCGCCTGCTCCGCGCCGACTCGGATCAGCTCCTCAAAGACATATCCCATCTGCACGTTGTCGACCCGCTGAGGCGAGAGGTCGACGTTGGCGAATGCCTGGACGACCTGGAAGAGCAGGTTCTTGTCATCCATCTTGGCGATCTGCTCGCCAAATGCGAAGCGATCCATCACATTGCGCACGTTCTCCGAGAACTCGGCGATGTAGGCGTTGAGGTTCTGGGCAATGTGATTCGGGTCGTTCAGGAGCGTCTCGAAGTCGAGCCGAGAGGTGTTGTAGAACTCGTGCCCCGACGCGCCTCTCAGCGCGATGTCCCGCATGGTCTGACCCTGCGACTTGGCTTTCTCAGCAGCCGCGAGCATCTCCTCCTTCGTGTCCGCCAGCACGCAGTCAAACCGGCGCAGCACGGTCAGCGGGAGGATGACCTTGCGGTACTCGTTCCGCTTGTACGGCCCGCGCAGCAGGTTGCAGATGCTCCAGATGAAGTTCGCCATCTCAGCATGGGTCCGTGCGTTCATGCCGTTTCCTCTCCGTGTCCAGGAGCAGGGTACGCCAGGGGGCCTCTTTGGAAAGACGCGCTCTGAAGTGTCGAGATTGACGCCCTACCAAAACGTGTCAAGTCTCCGTTTGAGCAAGATGTTTCGAACATAGATCTGCTGCCTCGTCGATCGGCAGCGGAGGGACAGGAACTCACGATGAATCCAACACCCGAATCGATTCCCGCCGCGCTTTAGGGCCAGAGTGTCCAGCGATCGCCAGGATGTCGACCTCTCCGTCGCCGCTCAGCTCCGCGCCCTCCGCGACTTCGCAGAGCGTCACGGCTACCTCGTCGCGCGGGAGTACATCGACGAGGCCGAGTCAGGCCGTGTAGCCGACCGGCCCCAGTTCCAGAAGATGCTCGACGAGGCCCAGAAGGCGGATGCGCCGTTCCAGGAGATCCTGGTCTGGAAGTTCTCCCGGTTCACCCGCAAGCGGGAGCACGCCGTCGCCTTCAAGTCGATGCTGCGCCGGCGCGGGATCCGTGTCACCTCGATCACCGAGCACGCCGACGACACGCCGACCGGCAAGCTGATGGAAGCGATCATCGAGAGCGTCGACGAGTTCTACTCCGAGGACATGGCCCAGGAGGTCCGCCGGGGAATGCGCGAGTCGGCCTCACGCGGGTTCTATCTGTCTTCGGTGGCGCCGTTCGGGTACCGCAAGGTGTACGTATCGGACGGTGGCAAGCAGCGGCCTCGGCTTGAGCTTGACCCACCCAAGGACGCGATCGTCAAGCGCGCGTTCGAGATGGCGCTGCACGGACAAAGCGTGCTTGAGATCGTCAAGACCTTCAACTCGGAGGGCATTCCCACGGCCCGAGGAAAGCGTTGGCTAAAGACATCCGTCCACAACATACTCTCCAACGAGGTCTACGCCGGCACGCTGGTGTGGGGACTGAATGCCAAAGACGGAGCGCCCCCAGTGAGAGTCGAGGGCGCCGTACCCGCGATGGTCACGAAGGAAGAGTTTGAACGCGTCGGCGAACTCCTGCAGTCACGCGCGCCGTCGAAGGCCAACCCGCGTCGCGCAGCGAGTCCATACCTGCTCTCTGGGTTGGTCATGTGTGAGTTGTGCGGGAAGCAGTTGAGCGCCGCCGAGGCGAAGGATGGACGCTACACCTACTATGTCTGCGGTTCGCTGCTCAAGCGCGGCTCCGGCAGCTGTGAGACTCCGCGCCTCAACGCCAAGACCTTTGAGACGCTCATCCTCGATCAGCTCCGCGATCACATCTTGACCGAGAGCAACATTCGCGAGCTCGTCAAAATGCTCGATGAGGAGATGGACGGCCTGGCCAAGTCGGAGCGCAACAAGCTCGAGA
>JAJEBU010000065.1 GCA_022822375.1 Dehalococcoidia bacterium | reverse complement strand
CGCGCTCCACCCCAGCCACGTCGAAGAGGCCGCGCTCAAGGCGAGGCAGCGCCTGCAAGAGGAAAACATCCCCACCTTCGCCAGCTTCGAACGAGCGGCAAATGCGCTGAGGAAAGCATCAGCGTTGCGCTCGGTGTGAGGACTTGAGCTGTCCCGCGCGACCAAAGGACGAAGAACGATGAAGGCATATCCGCAGACACTGCAGGAGATATTCGAAGGGGATGTGCACTATGTAATCCCTGACTTTCAGCGTCCGTACCGATGGACTAAAGAAGACCAATGGAAGCCACTCTGGCAGGATCTCTCGAAAATGGCGGAGTACGTACTAGAAGAAGAGTCTGAACCCTCAGAGTTCGACCATCTGCTGGACGAAGAGGGCCCAGAACCGATTCACTTCTTTGGCGCAATCGTAATCAAGGAGGCCGGAAAACAGACTCCTACCTCGCCCACGCGATGGACAGTCATCGATGGTCAACAACGACTCACCACGTTGCAGTTGCTGATGGCCGCAGCGAGGTCGGCCTTCGACGAGATCGATTCAGATGCGAGAAAAGGGATCGAGCCGCTTTTGGTTAATTCAGCGAGGGTGTACAGCGGGAATCGGGATTACAAGCATAAGCTATACCTCCTGCACCGTGATAGGGCGCCTCTGCGCGCGGTGCTGGATGGGGATCATATCGATCCTCAGCAGGATAGCGCGGCAGTTGGTAACTGCTACAGCTTCTTCTACGAGGAGATCGGAAAGTGGCTGCGTGATGCAGGCACTCGGGCTCCGATGAGAGCCGAGGCGCTTGAGACCGTTATGCGCTTCCACTTCAACGTTGTGCTCCTTGCTCTTGATCGCCAAGAGAACGAGTATGTCATATACGAAACCTTGAACGCCAGAGGCACGCCTCTCTTGGCCTGGGACCATATCAAGAGCTTCATGCTCAATCGAGCAAGCGAAGAAGGTCATTCGGAAGAATCGGCCAACGCTCTGATCGGTGAGGAAGCCAACCAGTTCACCGACGATTGGTGGGAGCGAGAGATCGGGTCAGGATATGCACGCCGGTCTCGCGTGGATGCATTCCTTGGGTATTGGCTGACGATGAAACTGAAGCGGCAAGTGGAGACGAGGAGGGCAAGCCGGCTGGCCAGGGAGTTTCAGGGATTTGTCGATGGCGAAGGGAAACATGGAACTATTCTGGATGTCGCCGAGGAGCTAGGAGTTCACTCCGTCGCTTACATGGAGATGGAGGAGCCTACAGGCGACGATCGCCTTAGTGAGTTCTTCACGAGGTGGCGGACGATGAATGCCGGTGTCTTGACACCTGTGTTGATGTGGCTAAGGTCCGAAGTCACTGATAATGCCGTGCAGGAGAGGGCCTTTGTGGCGATTGAAAGTTATCTGGTCCGACGAATGATGTGCGGACTGGGGACGAGAGGGTACTTCGATGTCATGCTCGGGCTATTGAAGAGTGTGGACGCGGCAGGTACGTCGCGGGCAGATCAGGCAGTAATGGATTACCTTAGTGAGCAGGAGTCGCCGCGCAGGAGTTGGCCTCGCGACGAGGAGTTCCTTCGGGAACTGGCGCGTGAAGGCCAGTATGGCCGCGCCGGAGTCGCGAATGCCAGGCTGACGATGGTTCTCAAGGCCCTTGACGACTCAATGAGATCGTCTCGAACTGACCAAGAAGTGTCATGGCCGAAGGTGAACATTGAACACCTTATGCCGCAGAGATGGGAAGAGTGCTATCCCCTGGAATCCGCGGGAAGTGATCGCGATGAAGATCCTGAACAGAGGCGACAACGCTTGCTGCACGCAATAGGAAACCTCACACTAGTCACGCCATCATTCAACAGTTCAGTGTCAAACAAGTGTTGGCCTGTGAAGCGCAAGGAGTTGGAGCGTTTCGCGGCTAGCGCGTTGAATCGAGACATTCTCTCCAACTCCGCCGACGACTGGACTGAGGCTGACATCGTTGCCCGAGGCTTGAGGCTAGGTGAGGTCGCGCTGCGAGTGTGGCCAGGCCCCGAGAAAACTTAGGCCATCACCATGCCAACCCCCATCGCCCCTCACCACCTCCAACGCCGACTCGCCGACTCCTCCCCCGTTGCCCTCATCGACGTGCGCGATGCGCCCGCGTACAACGCCTCGCACATCGTTGGTGCGGCCCTGATCCCTCGGCGGATGCTGGAGTTTGAGCTGCCCGACGCCGTGCCGCACCCAGGCACGACCATCGTCCTCTGCGACGAGGACGAGTCTCTCGTTCACTATGCCGCCGCCACCGTCGAGGCGTTGGGCTATGCCGACGTCGCCACCCTGAGCGGCGGCACCAACCGTTGGGCCTTCCTCGACCTGCCCACCGAGTGGGGCGTCAACGTGCCCTCGAAGGACTTCGGCGAGCAAGTCGAGGTCGTCCACCACGTCCCCGAGATCGATGCTGACGATCTCCATGCCCGCATGTCGCGCGGCGACGAGCTAGTCATCCTCGACACGCGCACGCCCGAGGAGTACCGACGCTCCTGCATCCCCGGTGGACGCAGCGTGCCTGGTGGCGAGCTCGCCCTGCGCATCACCGACATCCTCGACCATGCATCGCCCGAGGCCACCGTCGTCGTCAATTGCGCCGGCCGCACCCGCAGCATCATCGGCACCCGCGTCCTCCAGCGGATGGCGCTCGAGCGGGAGGTCGTCGGACTCAGAAACGGCACCGCCGGCTGGATGCTGGCCGGCCATGAGCTCGAATTCGGCGCAGACCGCGACGCGTTGCCAGACGTGTCACCCGCCGGTCGCGAGGCTGCCGAAGACTACGCCCGACGCTGCGCCAGCGAGGACGGCGTTCAGCTGATCGGCATCGAACAGCTCGACGCGCTGCGCCAGCGGGCAGGGTCCGAGAGCGTTTACTTCATCGATGTCCGCACCGACGCCGAGTACGCCGCAGGACACATCCCCGGCTTCCGACACTTCCCCGGTGGACAGGCCGTGCAGCGCTCCGACGACGTCGCCGTTGTCCACAACGCGCCGCTCGTCTTCGTCTGCGACGGCGTCGCCCGCGCCGCACTCACGGCGTCCTGGTACCGACAGATGGGACACAAGCACGTGTACGCCCTCGACGGCGGTACGTCCGCTTGGACAAGCCACGGACGCCGTCTGGAGTCAGGCAGGCAGCAGGCAGAGCCTGCGCTCCTGAGGCAGGCGCGCGAATCCGTCAGCCAGATCGATCCCGCCGACATCTTCAACCACGCCGACGCAACCATCCTCCACGTCGGGACGAGCCAGGAGTTCGCGCAATCGCACCCTCCCGGTGCCCGCTGGGCGCCGAGAGGCACGCTCGAGCGGGATATCTCCACCCTCGCACCTGGTCAGACGACTCCGCTCGTGATCGTCTGCGAGTCGGGCGATCACGCACTGCTCGCCGCGCAAACGCTGCGAGACCTGGGCCGCACGGCCGTGCGCGCCGTCCTGGGCGGCATGGCCGCCTACCGAGACGCCGGCCTACCCATCGAGGTCGGCCTGACCGGCGTGATGACACCGCCCGCCGACATCCTCAGCTTCGGTCCCCAGCGAGGCTACGCCGACATGCAGCACTACCTGCGCTGGGAAACCGCCCTAGGCGAAAAGTACGCGTCGGAATAGACGTGCTGGGATGACGAACGCAAGCAGCCCCGTCCCCGCCGGCTACGGCAGCAGCAACACCCGCAGGCGGCCGTTGTAGTAGATCACCATCGAGCCGTCATCCAGGCGTCCCGAAGTCCAGGGCAGTTCCGCGTTGCTGACCTCGTTGAGCAGCGTGATCAGCATCATCCGCACGGCCTCGTTCGCAGGTTCCAGCGCCGCCTCGCCATACGGCGACTGCGCTTCTTCCGCCACTGCCAGCGCGCGCTCGTCAGGAGCCTGATTCCCCACAGTCATCGCCCGCGCCTGTTCGAACCCCTGAGGAGTCAGCCGCCAGATTCCGCTCTCGCTGCGGTCCACCAACCCTTCATTGGCGAGCTGGTAGCGAATGTGCTGGACCGTGTTGCGCCAAGCATTGCGGCCGTCCGGCTGCCGACGCGACACGTCCTCCGCGGTCAACTGCGGCAACAACGCCTCCACCAGCGGATACGCATCGGACGGCCGAATGCCGTCCGGTTGGCTGGCCAACGCCAACAGCAGCACCCGCTTCAGCTCTGCATAGCTTGGTGTGGCCATCGGCAGACCAACGCTTTCCCGCGTCACCGCGACGACCCATCGCCGTCCCTCGCAAAAGATAAGGCAATCCGCCGCCCCCCTCCCCCGCTTGCGGGGGAGGCTTGGTGGGGGTCCCCGTTTCCCGGTAACGGCGCGACTGCCACCGCTACGGCAACAGCAAGACTCGCGGCCGGCCGTTGTAGTAGATCACCATCGAGCCGTCATCCAGGCGTCCCGAAGTCCAGGGCAGTTCCGCGTTGCTGACTTCGTTGAGCAAGGTGATCAGCATCATTCGCACGGCCTCGTTCGCAGGTTCCAGCGCCGCCTCGCCATACGGCGACTGCGCTTCTTCCGCAACGGCCAGCAGGTCGTCCGAAGCGCGATACTCCAAGGCAGCCGCCTGCCGTTCGCCCGCCGCCGTCAGCCGCCAGACGCCGCGTTCAGACCGATCGATGAGACCCAAGTCCGCCAGGTCCTGGCGAGCCCAACGCACCCTATTCCGCCAGAGCGACGACCGGCCGTCTTGCTGCAGCCGTTCAAGGTCATCGCGTGTCAGCGAATGGGCAAACGCCTTCGTCACCGCGTCCACGACGAACTGGGGCTCGCAGGCGCCGAACTCGTTCAGCGTCAGCAGGAGCACTGGATGAATCTCGGCCCGCGACGGCATCGTCATCTTGTACCTGCTATCAAGTCTTAGGGCATCACGACGACCCGTAGTCGGCCGTCGTAGGAGATAGCGATCGAGCCGTCGTCGCGATGCTCTGCTGACCAAGGCAGCTCTTCGTTGTCAATCTGATACAGCAGCGTGATTAACATCGAACGCACCGTCGCCAGCGACTGGTCCGGCGCCTCTGTTTCGACCAATGAACGCGCCTCCGCCATGCCAGCCGATGTCAGCTTCCACAACCCGTATCGCGAGTGATCGAGCAGACCCGCATCCATCAGGTCTTTCCCTGCAAGTCTGATCCGGTTTTCCCAGAAGAAGGGGCCTCGTTCGTCATCCTCTCTAAGTCCTCTGAGCGCAGCTCCGGGAACTCCCGTGTCACAAGCGGGTACACCGCGACAGTCTCAATGCCTGACGGATGCTCCGACAGCACTCTCAGCAAGACGGGATGTAGGTCCTTCCGACTCGGCATCACCATGGCGCGTCCCTCCGACACCTCACGCCTATCCTAATCCTCATGCCCCGACTCAACCTTCGACGCGGTATTCAACCTCTCCCCGATTGCCGACTCATCGTCGGACTCGGGAATCCTGGCCCCGACTACTCTCGGAATCGACATAACGCTGGATTGCGGGCCGCACAGGAGGTCGCGCGACTCCTCTCACTGCCACAGCCGACCCGCGCGCGACACTACCGCTTCGCGCAAGCCTCGACGCCGCACGGCAACGTGGCCGTCGCCCTGCCCCGCACCTTCATGAATCAGTCCGGCAACGCCGTCCAGGCACTGCTCGACCAGTACCGCGCCAATCCCTCCCAACTGATCCTGCTCGTCGACGAGCTCGACCTCGCGCCTGGACGCATCCGCATTCGACCCTCCGGCTCCCACGCTGGTCAGAACGGCATGAAATCCATCCGCTCACGGATTGGCGAGCTCGACTTTCCCCGCATCCGCATCGGCGTCGGACGCCCCCAGCTCGACGGCAAGCCGTCGCACCACCCCGACGATGTCGCCGCCTGGCTGCTCAGCGACCCATCGCCCGCCGATGCGAGGCTCATCCACGAGGCCGAGCAGCGCGCCGCCCAAGCGGTCGTCCACATGCTGCAGCACGGCGTAGAGTCGGCCATGAACACCTTCAATCAGCCGCCGACCGCCGCCGCCCCCGCGCCGCAGGAAGAACCAGGCCCATGACTGACGTACCCGATCACGATGCTGATCTCACGCTCCAGGCTGCCCTGGCTGTTGCAAGAGCGCACTTCAAGACCGCGCGCAATCTGACCCAGTTCCTGCTCAAGGACGGCGACGACTCCGTCCGCCCTGACACCGCGGGCGCCGCCGAACAGGCCGCACGATCACTCCTGCAACTGGCACACACCGTCTCCCCCGACGAGCGCCGCGCGTCCCTCGAATCGTTCACCGCCGACGCCGAAGCCGTCGCGGCGCTTCATCAACAACTCGAAGCCGCGCAGTCCCAGCTCGCCGAACTGCAGCGTCAGCTCAGCGACGCGGAGCAGCAGCGAGACCTCGCCCGCGAGCAGCACTCCCTCCAACAGACCGCGCATGACCGCGAGAGCGAAGAGCTCAACGGTCGACTCACGACGCTCGCCAACGACCGCGATCAGCTGCAGCGCGAGCTCGCCGAGGCCAACGAGGACCGGCACAAGCTGCAGCTGAAGTTGGAGACCTACGATTCTCTGATCGCCGACGGCCGGGCCGAGCGCGCCGAACCCGTCGACTACGACGCGCCGCCCGCCGCGACCATCGCCGGTGTGATCGAGGTCGCCCGAGAGCAATGCGAGTACGTCGCCATTCCCGCGTCCGCTCTGCGTGAGATCGACGCGCTCGACGCCGATGAAAAGGCCCCCGACTGGGCCCGCGAGCTCTGGAAAGGTCTGCGCGCCCTCAACGCCTACGCCAGCGAAAGCGCCCACTTCCAGGGCGGATTCTGGGAGTGGTGTCAACATTCCAACAGCGAACACAACGTCTGGCCCGCCACGGAGAAGAAGCTGGCCATGACCGAATCAGAGACCCTGCAGACCAACGCGAAACTGCGACGCACCAGACGATTTCATGTCGACCGCATGGTTGAACCAACGGGATATCAAATCATGTTCGCCCACCTCAAGATTGCCGAAGGCGGTGGCCAACACATCCCGCGCGTCTACTTCGAAGACGACACCAAGGGTCGCACCGAAATGATCCACATCGGATTCATCGGCCCGCACCGCCTCGTGCCCAACACCCAGAGCTAACCACCAGAGCTCACCCAGTGCCCGCGCGAGGTTCTAAGCTGGACTTGCAGAGAGGGGCGTGAGCGCGTGAGCGCCGACGACCCGCACGACTCGGCGCCCGGCCTGCTCGCCGGGTTGGGCTCCGCTGTGCTCCGCGCCATCGAGCCCTTCGACGCCGAACCGCTCTGGGGTCTGCCCGACGCCGCGAAACCCGCCGTCATCGCCGCCCTCGCGAGCCGCTGCGCCGCGCCCGTGCTCGTGCTCACCAGCACCCCAGACCGCGCAGCCGCCCTGCTCGACGCACTGCCGCTCTGGCTGCGACAGGAACACCGCGTTCGACTGCATCCCTTCCCCGCGCGCGAATCGGCCCCCTACGATCGCCAACCTCCCTCGCGAGACCTGCTCGAATCTCGGCTCTCCGCCGTCGACGCCCTCGCCCGCAGCAATCCCATCGTCGTCTGCGAGGTCGACGCCGCCGTCCAACGCACGCTGGAACCGACCAGCGCTCCGCACTTGCTCGAGTGCGGCGACCGCGTTCGCATCGCAGACATCGTGCGCACGCTCGACGACCACGGCTACCAACGCGCCCGACTCGTGCTCGAACCGGCTGCCTTCGCCGTTCGCGGCGGCATCGTCGACCTCTGGCCCCCCTCCGACGAGACCCCCGTTCGGATCGAGTTCTTCGGCGACGACGTGGAGTCCATCCGCCGCTTCGATCCAGCCTCCCAGCGCTCCGTCGAGGCTGCCAGCGCCGTCGATCTGCGTCCAGCCCGCGAGTGGCGGCGCGGCGCGGCATCGCAACCGATGATCGACTCGCTGCTCAAGTCCATCGACGAAGCCGCAAATGCCGCAACCGCCGCAAACGACACCGCCGATCTCAGCCCCGAAGCCGCCGCAATCGCTTCCGATATCGATGCCATCCGCGACGGCGCCGCGCCAACGCGGCCTGACTTCTGGACACAGTTCCTGGCCCCGACCACGATCTTCGATCATCTGCCGGATGACGCCCTGATCATCATCGACGAGCCGCACGACATCGCCGCCCGGGCCGAAGAGCGCGACCAACGCGCCGTCCATGCTCGAACGGAACTCGAACAGCGCCGACGCATTCCGCCAGGACTTCCCTTGCCGTGGATCGACGCCGATTCGCTGCAACGCACGCTCGACGGCGCCCCGCAACAGACCCAATCGCTCTCCCGACTCGCCAGCGGCCCGCAACGCCTGCCCTTTCGCGCGGCCCCGAGACTCGCCGGACGCCTCAATCAGCTGTTCGAGACCTTGCGCGAGCAGTCGCCGTCCGACGCCGGCGCTCGCGTCGTCGTCTCCCTGCAACAGGCGCGCCTCGCGGAGTTGATGACCGATCTCGGTCTGCCCACCACCGCGTTGACGCCCGAGACGCCGCCCGAACTCGGACCGATCTCGCTCGGCCGCGCCGCCATCTCCGAGGGCTGGCTGCTGGACGATCCCCACTCCGCCGATCGGCTCATCTCGCTCACATCAGACACTGAAATCTTCGGCTTCGAGCGCCAGCGGATGCGACCCGCCGTGCGCTCCCGCGCCGTTGCAGCCGAACAGCCGCACCTGCTCGAGTCTCTCAAGCCCGGCGACTTCGTCGTCCACGTCGACAGCGGCATCGGACGCTTCGTCGGCATCATCCATCAGACCGTCGGCGGGCGCGAGGGCGAGTTCCTCGAGATTCGCTACGCCCAGGGCGACGCGCTGCTCGTGCCCACCGACAAGCTCGACCGCGTGCAGCCCTACATCGGCCCGTCCGACGCCGCGCCGACGCCCACGCGGCTCGGCAGCGGACAGTGGCAGCGCGCCAAGTCCCGCGTCCGCCGCGCCGTCGTCGAAATCGCCGACGAGCTGCTCGATCTCCACGCCGCACGCGAAACCGAGCCAGGCATCGCCATCGACCCCGACTCGCCCTGGCAGATCGAGCTCGAAGCCTCATTCCCCTACGTCGAAACGCCCGACCAACATCGCGCCATCGAAGATGTTCGCGCCGACCAGGAAGCGGCCAGACCGATGGATCGCCTGATCGTCGGCGATGTCGGCTACGGCAAGACCGAAGTCGCCATCCGCGCCGCCTTCAAGGCTGTCATGTCCGGACATCAAGTCGCCGTGCTGGTCCCCACCACCGTCCTCGCCCAGCAACACTTCGATACCTTCTCCGAGCGGCTGGCCGCCATGAACGTCTCCGTCGGCCTGCTCTCCCGTCTGCGTACCGCCGAGGAGCAGCGCGCCACCATCGTCGGCCTGCTGACCGGCGCCGTCGACATCGTGATCGGCACGCACCGACTGCTCCAGCGAGACATCGGCTTCAAGTCGCTCGGCCTGCTCGTCATCGACGAAGAGCAGCGCTTCGGCGTCGAGCACAAAGAGGCCCTCAAACAGCTCCGACGCGAGGTCGATGTCCTCACCCTCTCCGCCACTCCGATCCCACGCTCCCTGCACCAGGCCGTCACCGGCATTCGCGATATGTCCACGATCGCTACGCCGCCCGAAGAGCGTCTGCCAATCAATACCTTCCTCATGGAACGCGACGAAACCGTGATCCGCGAGGCCATTCTCCGAGAGCTGGATCGCGGCGGACAGGTCTACTTCTTGCACAACGAAGTGCGTAGCATCGACCGCCAGGCATACGCACTGGCACAGCTCGTGCCCGAGGCGCGTTTCCTCGTCGCCCACGGGCAGATGCCGCCGTCCATCCTCCGAGAGCACATGGAACAATTCACCGCAGGCGATGCCGACGTCCTCGTGTGTTCCACAATCATCGAGTCCGGCGTCGACATCCCAAGAGTCAACACCATCATCATCGATCACGCAGAACGCTTGGGTCTCGCACAGCTCTACCAGTTGAGAGGTCGAGTCGGACGAGCAAGCGTCCGCGCCTATGCGTATCTCATGACGCCGCCCTACCGAAGTATCACCGAGATTGCCCAGAAACGACTGGCCACCATCATGGAAGCCGACGACCTCGGCGCCGGTTTTCAGATTGCACTGAAAGACCTGGAGATTCGCGGCGCCGGCAACCTGCTCGGCTCCCAACAATCCGGCCACATCGGAGCCGTCGGCTTCACACTCTTTACGCAACTATTGGCAGAAGCGGTCGAACGCGCCCGAACCCGACGCACCGGCGTTCCGCCGCCTCAACGACGGCAGGGCACCAGAGTATCACTGGACCTGGCGCTGCCCGCCTTCCTCCCACAGTCATACGTACAAGACCAGGGCCTCCGCCTCACCCTCTACCAACGCCTCGCCGCCGTGGACAATGCAGACGCCATCGCGGACATTGAACGGGAGTTACAAGACCGCTTCGGTCCGCTCCCGCAACCAGCAAGCAATCTACTCAGCGTCATCAATCTGAAGTTGCTCGCATCAACACTCGGGGCCGAATCCCTGCAATCAGAAGGAAACACCATCGTCCTCCGCCTCGCCCCCGGCCTCAGCTTCAGCAAAGAACAACAAGAGCAAGAGTATCCCCGCCAAATCCAAATCGGCCCCACAAGGCTCCGTTACACGCCCAGCCACCCAGATTGGACCAAACCCCTA
>JAJEBU010000144.1 GCA_022822375.1 Dehalococcoidia bacterium | reverse complement strand
CCCGCCCGGTAAAACACTGGGCGCCGCCGACTGCCGGACACTGTCCAACAGTTCCCTTTCCTTGTACACGACTCCGTTCTCGAAGCCCGGACACCTCGTGTCCAGCAGTGGCCAATGTTATCTATGAAGCATATCTGTTCGGATAGGCTGCGAGGCATCCTGAGACACACTTCCCGCCGCTGTAGAGGGGTCGATTGCAGCCCGATGGGAGGCCGGTAGATGAGGGAGATCGAGCGCGACCTGCTGCGCCTCGCGGCGGAGCTGCCGCTCGCCGACCGGATCGAACTGGCCCGCCTCTCGCGCTGGTCCGAGCGCGCCGTCTATCAGCGCCTCGGTGATCTCAAGCGCGCGGGCCTGGTCGAGGACCTGGCTCACGCTTCCGAGCTGATCCGCCCGACCCGGCGGTTCCTGCTCACGGCGGACGGCATCGCGCGGCTGGCCGCCGAGCAGGAGCGGAGCCGCGACATGATCCTGCGGGAGTATCCGATCTCCGAGCAGTGGCGGCGGACCTTGCTCCGGCGGATCGACGCGGTCGCCGTGATCTACCGGCTCGGGTCGGCGTTGGCCGAGGTCGACGGCCCACCGCGGCTGCGCTGGTACCGTGCGCAGCCGGCCGATGCGGCGTTCGCCCTGTCCGAGGCGCGCAGCCTGGCCGTGGTGCGCTGGGGCCCGACGCTGGACCGGACCGCGTTCACCGTGCGCATCGGCCGGCTGCGCGATGGGCCGGCCTACTCGGGCGCGCTGCTGCTCGTGCCCGACGAGGTCCGCTTCCGCCAGGCCCGGCGCTTGCTCCGCAGCACGCAGATCGCGTGTTTCATCGCACTCGAACGCGACGCCGCCCGCGAGTCCGGCGAGTCGCCGATCTGGCGTTCCCCGGCGGGCGGCCCCGCGCTCAGTCTCGAGGAGGCGCTCGGCTACGTCCGGCCCCAGGGTCAGTGGGCGGTCGAACGGACGCCCCGGCGGTCTCAGCCGCCCCGCTCGCTGGCCGCCCGGACGGGGGGCAGCGAGCCCGCTCGGTTGCTACCCGTCCGGCTCAAGACATCCGAGAAGCGGACCCTCGACCTGGTCGGCGACTGGCCCTGGATCCGGCCCGAGCACCTGGCTGCGCTGCTCGGCGTCGCCCGCCGCCGGGTTTCGCAGCTGACCGCCGGGTTGGAGCGGCGCGAACTCCTCAGCGCGCCGCGGATCGAGGGCCGCCGCCGGCTCGCGCTCACGGATCGCGGCCTGGCCCTGCTCGCCCGCCGCGACCGCGCCTCGGTCGGCCAGGCGCGCAAGCGCTGGAGCGCCGCCCCGCGCGACCCCGAGGCTCCGGTCTCGTGGCGCAGCGTGCCGGGACGCAGAAGCCGCCAACTCTTGCGCCACCTCGCCCACACCGAGTCGGTGCACGGGTTCCTGGCTGCGCTGGCGGACCAAGCCTGCGCGCAAGGCGATGCGCTGGTCCAAGTCGACCCGCCGCAGCGGGCCTCGCGCTACTTCCGGCTCGACGGCATCCTCTACTCGGTCCAGCCCGATGCGTTCGGCGTGCTCCGTCTGGAGGGGAGCGAGCAGCCGTTCTTCCTCGAATGGGAGCGCCGCGCGATCCGGCCCTCGACGATGACGACCAAGCTGGGCCCCTACCGGCGCTACTACGCCACGCAGCGGCCGACCGACGATCACGGCGCGCAACCGCTGGTGCTGATCGCCTTCGACGATCCGCTGGCTGCCGACCGCTTCCTGCGGATGCTGCGCGAGCAGCCCTGGCGCGACCGCGAGCGGCTGCCGATCCGGGTCTCGGATCGCGCGGTGTTGGAACGCCTCGGTCCGCTCGGCCGCGCCTGGCGCTCCGTAGAGTCGTCAAGCCCCGGTTGGGCGTTCGAATGACGGCAGTCTGGGCGCCGCAACGCTAGCCCACGGCGAGTCTCGGAAGGGCTGCGCCGAAGGAGACGCTTCGTCGGAGGCTGGTGCGCCTGACGGGACCACGGAGGCATTGCCCCTGTTGCTGTTCGTCTTTGACTCGGCCGAAGCCGAAGAGACCCTCGCCGAGCTCCCGCCACACTCGGCACAATCGACCAGGCCCCCTTCTTCAGCGCCGACGCCGATGTGCTCATCGAATAAGGAGTCCTGGTCGAGCCATGGCGCCTGCCGCCACAGCAACCGCCCGCACGACGGTCCCTGCACGACTTGTGCAGTGCAATCCGGCCTGTCCACCGTTCCCCATCCGCCCGTACCGAGCACTTCCTGTAGCGACCGCCCCGCCGCACCCCACCCCCGTCCCACAACTGTCCAGCCCAGAACTCTTTCCTGCGCTGGAGTTCCCGCCTCCGCCGGACAGGGTTGTCCGGCTGTTGTCCAGCCGCACATCCCTGTCAGGGCGCTTGAGCGCACCCGTGGGGAAGCTGTTGCAAAAGTCGCAGCCTTAGAGCAGCGCCGCCGCAGTCCATTTTCGGCGACCCAGAACCATGAATCGATGCCTTGGCGCCGGAGCGCCCGCGAGTTTCCGCGCGAGATCGACTACAACGCCGGAACCCGTTCGGCCCGCGCGGCCGCCGATTTCGACTGCTCGCGTAGGCCGTGCCTCCATGAAGCGGCACTCCGCCGGATCGTCCCCCTGCAGGGCGCGGGCCTCAGTCGATCGCCGGCTGCGTCGCCATCCAGCACCACTCCCTGACGCCCTCGTTGGACTCGCTGCCGGCCAGCATCTTCGGCGTCTGGTGCTGCTCCATGCAGTCATGGAAGCCGGTGTAGCCCCTGGGCGTATGCCAGATCCCGAACTCCAGCGGCTCGGGGAATGGGGCCCATTCTCCACGGTCGCGCGATCCCCCAACGCTGTTCAGCAGACCGACCGACACGACGACGACCGCCAACAGCGTGACAAGCAGGTTGGCCTGGCCTTGCTTCACCACAGCCCGCCTTCGGCGCCGAAGATGACGATCTGGGCGCTACTCGTTCGTAGGCTCAACGGCGACGCCCTGGCGCTGAAACTCCGCCGCGACATGGTCATAGACCCGGTGCGCGTCTGACAGGGCACGCCGTGCATCGTCGGCCGAGGGACGCGAAGCATAGTCTGGGTACCGGCCGGCGAACCCTTGATTGAGCAGCCATTCCAAGTCCAGACCCGCTGTCCAGTGGCGCATTTGGGCGGGCAGCAATCCAGCCAGTTCGTCGAGTTCGTGCGTGGGCGGCACCCCGATCCGTTCCAGGAACAGCGCCGCCTTCAGCGACTTTTCCACGATCTGCTGCGCGTGCCAGCAAACCGGGCCGGCCAGACCGGGCGGCTGCTCCAGCCGGGCCAAGACGAGATCGGCAACCGCGACGTCCTCGCGCGCGGCGTTCAGCCATTCCAGCGCCGTCGCCCGATGCGCATCTTCTTCCTCGTAGATCAACTTGCCCTCCTCCAATGCGTTGTTGAGGACCGTGCCGGCGACGTGACCGCGGCGCACGATCTGTCCCGGCGTAGCCACGACGACGTCGATGCCAATCGGCAAGTCGGTCAGCAGGTTCTTGATCTCGACCTGGCAGGCTCGACGATCCGGCGCATCCTCCAGGACGACCAACAGATCGACATCGCTCCACTGGTCCGCTTCGCCGCGGGCGCGGGAGCCGAAGAGCCGGATCTGGATCGGATGCACTGCGTGGGCGATTCGATCAACCACTTTGGCGATCAGATCGTCGACAGCAAGCGAGTTCGCACGGTGGGCCGTCGTCATGATTCGGGGTTGCCTCCTATGAACCACGATATCCGTTCCAACACCGACCGCTATGACTCGCGAACCCTGTGAACGCGTCTCAGAGGGACTACGTCCTTCAGCGCGGTCCGACGCCGCTGCGCTCCGTGCGTCTAGACACTCGCGATTGCGACTCGTTGAAGGGCGAGTGAGCCAAGACGCTTAGAGGGCGGGACAAGCTCAGACCGATAGGTCGCGCCACTCTGCCTCAGAATCCTGGTATCTGGCTAAGTCCTCATATGACTCCGCCATTTGCCTCAGAACTTTCGAGGTGAACGGGTGAGCCGTCCGGATCCTCGCGGCATCGGCGAAGAACCTGTCGCGATGCTCCCGCTCTTGCTCTCCGCCTTCATCGAGACCGCGCCCTATGACGCCCCTCCGATTGTGTTTGCCGAGACTGAACCCATTGGCCATCGATGTCGATGAGATCAAGTCAAGCAGATCACGAATAGCGGCACAGGGCCAGAGGCCGTCGGGATCAGCAGGGCATCCCGACAGTAACTCACCGATTTTCGAATCTCCTAACTTGCTCAGTCCTTGCTCCTGGCACAGCCGCCGAGCTTCAAAGACCCACGACGATAGTCTCTCTTGATCGATGGAGCCATCCGACTGTGCTCCCGGCAGTGAATCGAACTCGTCCAGCACCTCACGGGCGAGACGCGCAAAGTTCTGGCGAACCGTATCGGGCTCACCCTGCTCTGAGGAGTCATCATCTCGCCCGTATCCGGCGCACATGATCTCGGCGAAGCATGCGGGATCGCTGGCGATCAACCTGTTGAACGCGAACTCCGAACGATGGTGTTCCAGGAGCCCGATCCAAGGAAGTTCTAGCCCCGCAATCTCTTCGTCGCTGACCGAATCGTCCATGTCGAGCACTGCCAGCAGCTCGCCAATCTCGTGTGCCGCCCAGTCCAACTCCGATTCTCTGGGGGTCGTGTCCTGTGGGAGCTGTCGAAGGACTCGGACGATTTCATTTGTCGGCAACTCTTCCGACTCGCGAAGAAGCACTAAATCCCACGAACGCTGGGCGATCAAGAACTTCGAGACCACATACTCGGCGTCGGATTCACTGTCGATCGAGACCAACAGCCGGTTCACGTTGCGCCAGTACTCATCCTGGACAGTCGCGTCTTCATGACTGAGGAGTTCCCAAGTTTCTCGATTCGAGTCAGCTGCGAGGTAGACATCGAGCACCGCCGAAGGCGCATTCGACTCCCGCGCTAGCTCAAGGGCTGGATACAGCGCTCCCCACCGATCCACGCTGGCCAGCTTGCCGAGTGCGCCTCGGGCGAATGAACGAGCGTTATCGCTCGGTGACCCGAAGTGCGGCGCGGAGAGGTCAAGCATGGGTTCTAAGTCGAGGACTTCACCGCACACAAGCCCGAGAGTCGCCGGCTCTGCGACTTGACCCATGAGGCCAATGATCCCGTCAGGTCCCCTGTTTGCCCAAATGTCCGAAACTGCTTCTCGCTGCGCCGACTTGACCTGCTCGTCCTCGAGTCGCCGACGCTCCACTGCATCTTCGGCGCTCGGGGGATTCGGCATATCGGGCGAGGGCCCGAATAGCCACGCGCACGCCTCAACGGGGTCTGCAGGAGTAAGCGACGAATATGCGTCCTCGAACTTGTCCAGAACTGCCGACCCCATCGACCACGGCGCATCGCGGTGTTTCCGATTCCGATGAAGCAGGCGGCGCAACGAGTCCCTCAAATCGTCCGATTGGGGAAGTGCGCGCAACTGGCTGACAGCCGCGAGCAACTGATCCGCCACAGCCTCCAACACATCAATGGGGAGCTTTGAGTAGGTGCTTAGCTTGAGGAGGTCAAGCCAACGCTCGACATCGTGACCGAGATGGTCTACTAACAACGCGCGGGTTTGGTGGAGGTAGTCCCGAATCTCGCAGCCCGATGCTCGGAAATCGGCGTCCTGGCCCCAGGGCCGCCAATCAGGCGGATCCCGATGGGCCATCGAGCGACGAGCGCGCGTGGCCGCGCTAACCAGGATCTTCCAGCCGACATCCGGGTGGCGTGCGAGGAGTCTCTTGAGTGTGTCCAGCCGATCCTCATCGGTCGAATCCGTGAAGCGAAGCTCAGGGACGAATAGCTCTTCCAAGTGGCGCCGAGGTCTATTGACCGGTCCCGGTGTCGCCGCTTCCGCCAATCTTCCCAGCAGCAAGGCAACCCGCCCGAAATGATCGGCTGACCATGTCAGCAGATCCAACGAGCACAGCATCGGAGCGTAGTGTCTCGGCTCGAAGATTCCGTCTCCGGACTCGTCGAAGAGCGCCGCTATGGGTTCGCTCTCCGATCCAAGCGCGCGTTCCAGGGCGTCGAGAAACTCGTCGGGAGCGATCTCGGCCAGCCGCGGCAGGAGTCGACCGAGGGACGCCCACCCGCGCCAGTCAGTCACCAAGCTCAGAACAACCTGCACCACTTCGCGAGCAAGCCGGTCGGTTTGGATCGCTGGGCAACCGTCCGGCTGGGAAGCCATCAGGGCCAGGGTTGTGACGATACCGTCGCGCAGGGTGTCGCTGTGCGCGGGGTTCCGGCCAAAGACGGCCGCCATGTACCGTCGTTCCGCGTCCATCTCAAGCGCAGGGGACAAGGCCGACAACACCCTGATCGCCTCGTCCTTGAATCGTCCCGCCTGCTGCGGGTTCAAGCGGTTGCCGAGCAAGTACCAAGCCTCCTCCCGGGAGTCGACGTGCCAGCGATTCTCCACCCTGGTGAACGGCTGGGCAGCTTGCGAGGCGAGCGCGATTACCGCGTTCTCGACCTCTTCGTATGGGGCGCCCGTGATTCGCTCAATGACCCCCACATCGCCTTCACCAGGTTGACCAACACGAGTCTCAAAGTGTCCAGAGTCGCTCACGAAGCTGTAGGAACCGTCGTTGTCTCCTTCCCACTTCCCGATCAGCGTCAGAATCGCGATTTGTTCGGGCTCCGCGGTTGAGCACCAGTCGGGCGCCGTGTAGTTCGACTGGTTCATGAGTCGGAGTCGGATGAAAACCAAGCGGCGCGCCGTCTGGCGTAACAACGAGCGCGCGGCGTACTCGGAGCGCCCCATCTCCCGAAGCGCGGAGATGGCCTCAGCCCGTCCAAGCCTGTGCAGCGTGGGTAGGGACTCTCGCGCTGGCTGACTTGTGTCGAGCGCGACGGCCACGCTGTGGCCCCGTTCGATGGCGATTCCCGGCGACAACTCGGAATCGAAGGTCCTGATCAGGATCATTGCGGAGCTCTGCTGCTCCAACCGTTGCCAGGCATCGAGGGTCTCAACGACGACCGCGTTGGCGAGCAGCCCAGCCCCCCACTCTTCGTGTTGCGCGTAGGCACAGGCGGCGATGAAGGCGACTACTTCCGACTTTGTGTCCCCTCTGATGCTGATCACATCTGCGGGTTCGCTGCTCCATCTGGCGACGAGCTCTTGCTCGTGAGTCCGTCCAGCGATGACCAGTTCCGCTGTAGTCGCGGGACTCGTGGCGCCCGACCACCATTCCCAGAAGAGGTCCAGCGCCATAACGCCGTCAACCGGCTTGCCGAGTGTTGCGGCGAACCAAGCAGCTACAGCCGGTGCGTCATCCAGCCAGGCAATCAGATCGTCGGCGTCAATCACTCTGACATCGGCCCATAGGCCTTCGCGACGACGCTCTTCAGCCCATTCTTTTTTGCTGGCCCACCGGCGGGGAGTCACAAACACGAACGCGATGCCCTTGGCATCTTCCCGATCGGTTCCTCTTTGGCGGTTCGCGTAGTCGCTCTGGGCCTTCGCTCTCACATCCTTCTCGCAACTGACCTCCCAACCGGAGCTCGCTGTAGGTACCCAAGTGTTGCCTGTCGACCCGTTTGTCCAGCCGTCCCACCCGCTCAGGTCTATCGAGCTACCTCCGGGAAACCGAAGATCGCTGCGCTCTGTTCGGTCTGTCGTCGCCAGGATCAACCGCCGGACAAGGTCGGGAAGCTGGCCGCGAGCGTCCAGTGTGTCCGCCCAGTTCTCAAGGTCGCGTGCATTGAAATTGATCATCACTCCTAACGATATCGGCTTGCTCGCATGTCTCCATTAGCGCCAACCAGCGGAGACGCAATGGGCCGGCCTTCGGATCGACGAGTCGCCGTGAACATCTGGTCCAGCGCCAGGGACCCGGCCTCAGTCCCCAATCCCCTGTTGCGTCAAGATGCCTGTCGAGAAACTTGGCCCTTTACGAAAGTACAGGCCGACACATCGTGGCTCTGCGGCCCTTCCACTTCTCAAGCTCGCGCACATGGAAATTGATCATCACTCCTAACGATATCGGCTTGCTCGCATGTCTCCATTAGCGCCAACCAGCGGAGGCGCAATGGGCCAGCCTTCGGATCGACGAGTTGCCGGGAACATCTCGTCCAGCACCAGTTGCGCAGGATGCTGAGCGAAGCCTTGGAGAGCGAATCGCCCTTCCAGAAGATCACGGTCTGGAAGTTCTGCCGCTTCACGCGCAAGCGTGAGCGCGCCGCCGCCTTCGAGTCGACGTTGCGCCAGCGACATGCCGACCAGCGATCCGATTGAGGGGATCATCGAGCGCGTGGATGAGTTCTGCTCGGAGAGCTTGGCCCAGGAAGTGGCGCGGGAAATGCGCGAGGTGGCCTCTCGCGGGTTCGTCCTCAGGTCCAAGCCCCTCCACGGCTGCTTCCGGCAATGTCCAAGGCGGCGCCAAGGAGCGGTCGGCCCCGGAGGTTGAATGTCACACTGCCCCAACCGTGGGATAGGTCTCTGAGTTGTCGCGGGTCAGGCTTGGCTCTGCTTCTCGGCGAGGTTGCTGAGGACGAGCGTGGGCAATCCAATTCGATCTTGCCGCCCGGCAGCACTGTCCCTTGCTGTCCAATCACCTGCTGCACGACCGCGCCCCCAAGTTGCGCGGTCGGCGCCGCCCATCGTCGATAATGGAGGACAGGGAACGGTGCGATTGAGCAGAGAGGTCTCGCGTGCAGGAGCTGAAGCAGGCCGTACGTGAGTACCTGCAGGCCATCTCCAGGGTCAGCGTCGTCGGCACGCCGGAACTCTCGCACTACACCGCGCTGGACAACCTGTTCGATGCGATCGGTGAAGCGTTGACGCCGAGGGTTCGCGCGGTCGTGCACTACAGCGAGTCGAATCCCGGACAACCCGACCTCGGATTCTTCTCCGCCGACAATCCCCAGCCCGACCGCGGCGTGGTCGAGGTCAAGGGCGCCGACGCCGACCTTGAGGCGCTGATCGCGTCCGAGCAGGTGGACACTTACTGGCAGGCGCGCAAGCTCGTTCTCGTGACCAACCTGCGCGAGTTCGCGCTGGTCGGACAGGACCGCGATGGGGCTAAGGCGACGTTGGAGTGCTACAGCCTCGCCGACTCCAACGGGGTGTTCGACGAATTGCTCAAACATCGCACGACTGCCGCTAACCGACACGGCGTCTCGCTGGGCGAGTACCTGCTGCGCGTGATGTCGCACCGTTCGACCATCGCCGAGCCGCGCGACCTGGCCCGGCTGCTGGCGTCCTACGCGCGGGACGCGCTGCAGCGAGTCGAGCAGGCAGGAGAGGAAGAGGACTCGCTCAAGCCGATCCGCGACGCGATTGAACAGGCGCTGGGCATGTCGTTCGAGAGCGAGGACGGCGGCAGATTCTTCCGCTCGACCCTGGTGCAGACGCTGTTCTATGGCGTGTTTGCCGCCTGGGTGCTCTGGGCTCGGGCGGGCAAGCCGGGACGTTTCGGCTGGAAGGACACCGTCTACGAACTGCGCGCGCCCGTGTTGCGGATGCTGTTCCATCAGATCACCGACCCGGGCCGGCTGGAGCGACTGGGGCTGGACGAAGTGCTCGACTGGACCGAGGCGGCGCTGGAGCGGGTTGACCGCGAGGCGTTCCTCAAGCGCTTCAGCGAGGGCGAGGCGGTGCAGTACTTCTACGAGCCCTTCCTGGAGGCGTTCGACCCGGACCTGCGCAAGCAGTTGGGTGTCTGGTACACGCCGCGCGAGATCGTGCGCTACATGGTCGCGCGAGTCGACCGGGCGCTGCGCGACGACCTGGGCATTCCGAAGGGGCTGGCCGACGAGCGCGTCGTCGTGCTCGATCCCTGCTGCGGGACGGGCGCGTTCCTGGTCGAAACGCTGCGCAAGATCGCGGAGACGGAATCGGCCTCGGCCGGGGCGCTGACCGCGGCGGCAGTGCGGCAGGCGGCGACCGACCGCGTCTTCGGCTTCGAGATCATGCCGGCTCCGCTGGTGGTGGCGCATCTCGAGGTCGGGCTGGCCTTGGAGCGCATAGAAGAAGAACTGACGGAAGACGAGCCGGGCGATGAGTCAGGCGTTCCTATGGCCGATGTGCGCGCCGGCGTCTACCTAACCAACGCGCTGACCGGCTGGGAACCGCAGACGACCAAGCCGCTGCCCTTCCCCGAGTTGGAGCAGGAGCGCCAGCAAGCCGCCAAGGTCAAGCAGCAGCGCAAGATCCTCGTCGTACTCGGCAATCCGCCCTACAACGGATTCCCCGGCGTTGCCGACAACGCCGAAGAGCGCAAGTTGACGGACTCCTACCGCGAGGTCAAGGGCGCCGATGTGCCCAAGCCGCAAGGCCAGGGTCTCAATGACCTCTACGTGCGCTTCTACCGCATGCCCGAACGCCGCATCGCCGAGAAGACCCAAGAGGGCATTGTCTGCTTCATCTCAAACTACTCGTGGCTCGATGGCCTCTCCTTCCCCGGCATGAGGCAGCGCTACCTCGACGCGTTCGACATCGTGCGGATCGACAACCTCAACGGCGACAAGTTCAGCACAGGCAAACAGACACCGGATGGCGAGCCTGATCCCAGTGTGTTCTCCACCAAAGATGATCCAGTCGGCATTCAGGTCGGGACTGCGATTGCGACCTTAGTCCGCAAAGACCAACATCAACAGGCCACGAAGATTGGATGGCGCGAACTGTGGGGTGTCGCGAAACTGCGGCAACTGGAGGAATCAGCTGCTTCCCCCGACTACGAGTCAATCGAACCGATGGCAGGTCTGGGTCTGCCCTTTACGCCCGTTGTCGTGAGTAATGATTGGTTCGATTGGCCGTCGCTGGCGGACCTCTTCCCTGGGCAGTTCCCCGGTGTCAATACCAGCCGGGATTCGTTCCTCATCGATGTCGACCTTGACCGTCTCAGGTCAAGAATCGAGAGGTATTTCGATGAGGCCGAGAGCCACGAGGAGATAGCGCGCCATTGGCCGATTGCAATGAAGAAGACGTCCTCGTTCAAGGGAGACGGTAAAGCAATCCGCGAGGTTCGACTCGCACGTGGCATAAACGCTACGGGGTTCGTAAGGCAGTCCTATAGGCCATTCGACGATCGTTGGTTGTACTGGGAACCTGACTCTGGTCTGCTAGGACGACCTCGTCCCGAGTTTAGTCGTCATGTGTTCGACGGGAACTTCTGGCTTTGTGCGAACAAGAAAGAGATTCAAGCGGACTTCACGCACGGAATTGTCACACGGTTCCTCGGAGGATGGAAACTCGGCTACTGGGGTATGCACTTCTTCCCCCTCTACCTCCGTGACGACCAGTTTGGCGAGGAGGTGAACGGCGTCAAGCGCACCGCCAACCTGAGCGAGCGGGCGCGGGCCTACATCGAGTCGATGAGCGCCGAACCCGAGGACCTCTTCCATCACGTCCTCGTCACGTTGCACGACCCCGCGTACCGCGAGGCTAACGCCGGCGGTCTGCGCATGGGCTGGCCCCGTATCCCACTGCCCACCGCCGCCGCCGAGTTCGCCGCCTCCGCTGAACGAGGCTGCCGTCTGGCCCGCCTGCTCGACACCGAGTCCAACGTCGACGACCTGCTCGACCCCACCATCGCCGTCCCCACCACCACCGACGGAACTCAGATGCAACCCGCCGACTTCACCGTCACCGCCGGCTGGGGCCACTTCGGAGCCAACCAGGCGGTGATGCCGGGCCACGGCAAGCTGGAGCGTCGGGGCGACGTGGTGGACGTGTATCTGAACGATCGGGCGTATTGGAAGGATGTGCCGGTGGAGGTGTGGGAGTATCAGTTGGGCGGGTATCAGGTGTTGAAGAAGTGGTTGTCGTATCGAGAGACGAAGGTGCTGGGCCGGGGGCTGAGCGTGTCGGAGGTGTCGTGGTGGTCGGAGGTTGCTCGGAGGATCGCCAAGATGCTCTGAAATCACTCCGGCCCCGCTACCAAGCCGTTATCTCACTTTCCGTAGCTCATACTTCAAGTCCTGCATGGTGTTGGAGGCATCTTCCACTTGCTGAATCGCTTGGAAGAGCCGGCTAGCGTCTGTCCATTTGGCTGAGGACTTCGGCGAGTAGAGCAACGGAATGTTGTCGACGCTTGCTGCGATTTGCTGCAGGAGGTTGTCTACTTCGCTGCATTCGTATGGCGCGC
>JAJEBU010000039.1 GCA_022822375.1 Dehalococcoidia bacterium | reverse complement strand
GGTCGCCTGCAGAAGATTCGCAAGGGCGTCTATTGCTACGACCCGGAGCTGGTCTCTGATCCACGGTTGGAAGACTTTACGGCGGCGCAGCGAGCGGCGATTCTCAAACGAGACGGCCACAAGTGCGTGATCTGCGGGCTGGGTGCGGAAAGCGGCAGAGAGCTGCACGTCGACCACATCAAGCCGAAAGACAAAGGCGGCAGAGCATCCGTATCCAACGGACAAACCCTCTGCTCAGAGCACAACATGCGCAAGAAGAACTACGGCCAGACAGAGACCGGTAAGAAGATGTTCATACGGCTGCTCAATCTTGCCCAGGAGGAACGAGACTCAGCCCTCTGCGAGTTCATCCAGGATGTGCTACTGACGTACGAGCGGCACGGGATCAACGGGCACATCGAGTGGAACAGGCCCGGCGACTTCGCCGCCGACTGACCTAGCGGCGGGGTTGGTAGAACGGGCAGGATGGGGTGTCGGCCTCGGGCGCGAGGACTCCGCTGGCGGGGTGGTGGCAGGTTCCCCTGGCTCCGATGGCGTCGGCGCGTGGCGGCTGCCATTCCAGACAGTTGCCGCATTCGGCAGGCAGCGGCGGACGGGGCGGCGCGTCGAGGACCACAAGCTCGCGCCGTTCGCGCCGCGCTTCACGGTCGGAGTGGTAGCGTCTGGGCCGCTGACCTGGTCGGCGTCCCTTGCGGTTGCGTCTGGGCACGTCAGCGATTCCTGGCTTGCTGGACGGGAGGATTGGGCTTGGCATGCTTGGCAGGCTCGGAAGGCAGATTCTGCGTGTGCCGGCAGCGCGGGTAGTTGCTGCAGCCGAGGAATGGTCCGCGAAAACTCTGACGCCTGACCAAGGGCGATTCGCAGTCAGGGCACAAGCCGTATTGACGCTGCGCTGCCGTTGGGTCGTTCGGCGCCTCTTCCGTGTAGCGGCAGGATGGATACCTGGTACAACCGAAGAACTCGCCAAACCTGCCCGATTTCTTCTCAAGTGATCCTTCGCAGCCTGTGCGGCGGCACGGGCGATATTCTGGGCTGGGCCGAGCGTGATGGCTGTCCTTCTGCTCCTTCCCGGGGTCGCTTTGCTTTGTGCGTTGCGATACTGACTCTTCAGTCAAGAGCACCTGCCGCTGCCGATGCTCAAGTTCTTCCAGGCGCTCGACGGACTGGCTGAGACGCTGGGACAATGCTTCGGCTTCTGACCGCAACTGTTCCAGCTCCGATTGCTGGACGTCCAGTTGCTCGCCGCGAAGCTGGACACCATGCCGCTGCGCGTCCAGTTGATCGGAACGAACTCGAAGGTCGCTGAGCAGCGCTTCGTAGTCTTGGCGCAGCTGCGAGACGACGACCTCCTCAGCTTCAACGTCACGTTCCCTGCGGATGAGATCGCTGGCTGCCGGCGCGCGTTCAAGCGCCCGTTCCCGTTCCTCGAGGGCGGCGCGCCGCCGACTCAGGTCATCGCGTTCACGTGCAGCCACCTGCAGCTGGCTGTCATACTCATCCTCCTGCTGCTTCAGCTTGGCTTCGCGCGCTGCAAGCTCTTGCTCATCCTGGTCGAGTTTGGCTTGCTGGTGATGTAGTCGCCGTTCATCCTCAGCGACTTTGCCAGCTCGGCGATTGACCTCGGCATCTACATCTGAAACGTGCTTCAAGCGCTGTGCCTGTCGAGGCGCGGCGGCCAGCGCATCTAGTCGTTCGCATGCGGCTTGATCGTGAGATTTCTCGAGCAGCCAGCGGACGGCATTGATGCTCCGTTCGGCCGGCTGCGGTCCGAAGTGGGCCCAACTGTTTCGGAGGCGTCTGACTGTTGCGATTCGTTCCAGCACAAAGTCGTCTGCAACATCGCTGAAGAGGATGCTGCGGTGGTTGCGCAGGTTCTGCAGCACATTGAGGATCTCGATCGGGTCATTGAGATTGAGCGTGTCGAGACTGTCCTCTTGTTCCAGAATCTCGCGATCTTTGAGGGTGTCGATGTCATCTTCGGTCGCTTGGACGAGTAGTCGTGCGACACGAGGCTGGAACGAATCGCGAAGAATCGTGAGCGCATCTCTGGTGATGTCAGGTTCTGGCATGGTCGTCACAGATCAGCGGCGTTCGAGGGCGTAGCGGTCGGCGGTGAGGAGCATTTGCAGGGCGGAGAGCCAGCGGTCCCTGACGACGGTGAAGTCTCGGCCGGTTCGTCGGTTGCGGTCGCGCGGGATGCGCTGGCTGTAGGCACGGCGTGCGCCATAGCCGGCGCTGATCCACTCGGTGCGCAGCGTCCGATCAGCTTGGGGCGCCCAGCGCACGCGCAGCCGCGTCCGACGTGCGCGGCGGCGGTTGGGCGGGAACCAGCGGATGACCAGGTCTCGACCGCGTGAGGGTCGGACGCTGTCGACAGATTCGGCGGGGATGTGCAGCAGCGGACGGCCGTCCTCGCGCAGGAAGGTAGCGCCGTCGACGTCGAGGATCAGGTCGCCCTGGCGGTCGCTGAAGGGGAGCGGTCCGACGAGGGTGGCGGCGTCGCGCGAGGGCAGCGCGATCGGCCGTAGTCGCGCGACATCCGCGCCACAGCGGTGACAGGCGAGGCGTCCGTCGAAGGTCTCTCGGTGGCATGCCGGGCAGATCTTCATTGCCGCTCGGACCTCCCCATCCGAGGAGTGCGTGGTCCCGTCATGGCACCCGCTCGCCAAGGGTTTGGAGCCTGGAAGCGGATGACGCGCCGGTCTCCAGAGGGAGAGCGCCTCGCCTACACGCTGACGGGTGAGCCGAACTTGTCGATCAGCTCTTCCGCCTGGCTGACCATCTGCTGGACGACCTCGGTGGCTGGGCGGATGGCTTTGATCAGGCCGGCGCCGTTGCCGGCGGGTCCACCGACGAGCTCTTCGATGTGGGCCTCGCGTGCGCCGCGCAGCGCTTCGCCGACGAGCAGGCCCTGCAGCGGCATTGGCAGTGTCGGGGGCGCTTCGGGGCGTTCCCACGCTTCCGTCCACGAGTTGTACATGTGGCGCATGGTCTTGCCGGAGTACATGCGGCCGATGCGCGTGTCCTCGTCGACCGCGGCGACGAGCTTGTCCCACTGCACCTTGCGCGTCCATTCGTCGGTCTCGCCGCGCTCCTCGGAGTCCTGGTAGGCCTCCCAGGTGCCGAGGAAGGCGGTGCCGCACCAGATGGCCTCTGCGCCCAGCGCGAGTGCGGCGAGCAGGCCGCGACCGTCCATGATGCCGCCAGCGGCGACGGTCTTGGTCGGGGAGATCGCGTCGACGACCTGCGGCACGAGGGCGAGCGTGCCGATCCGACCGGTGTGTCCGCCGGCTTCGGTGCCTTGCGCGACCACGGCGTCAACGTTGGCGGCGGCGACGCGGCGGGCGTTGCGGGTGTTGCCGACGAGGCCGATCACCTTCATGCCCTGCGCGTGGGCGTCGGGCACCATCCAGCCTGGATTGCCGAGTCCTGAGGCGAAGACGGGGACGCGCTCGTCAAGGATCACTTCGACTTGCTGTCGGAAGTAGTCCTGCGTCAAGGGCGGACGGTCGGGCAGCGCCGACGGTTCGGGAATCTCGAATTCCTGCTTGAGTTGGTCGACGAAGTGGTGATGTTCCGCGGAGATTTCGAGCTCAAGGTCTTCGCGGTTACCGGAGTCGGCGATCGAGGAGGGCAGCAGCAGGTCGACGCCGAACGGCTTATCGGTCAGGGAGCGCACCTTGGCGATCATGCCGGACAGTTCGTCGGGCGTGTATCCGGTCGCGCCGACGACGCCGAGTCCGCCGGCTTCGGAGACTGCGGCGGCCAAGGTTGGTCCGGCGGCGCCGCCCATGCCGGCCAGCATCACGGGGTACTCGATGCCCAGGATGTCGCAGAGTTCGGTCTTGAGAGGGGAAGCCATCGGCAGGCCTTTCGAAGAGAGCGTGATTCAGCGGACATGGTATCAGCGCCCTGTGAGGTGCTGCATGGTGTGCCGCATGGGGCGCATGGGGCGCATGGCGGGCCGTGAGCGTTAGCATTCGCCATAGACGCCAATTCGGCCTGGAAAGGGTTCTGCAGATGCCATCGATCAACACCTTGCGCGGCGAACTGGACACATCTGAGCTGGGCCGCACGCTGATTCACGAGCACATCGGGATTCGCTCGCCGGGCATCTCGGAGAACTGGCCCGAGCTGTGGGACGAGGCCGGCTGCGTGGCGTCGGCCGAGGAGAAGTTGGCGGCGCTCACGCAGCGCGGTGTCGGCACGGTCGTTGACCTGTCCACCGCTGATCTGGGGCGGGACATGGGATTCCTGCAGAAGGTACGCGACGTGACGGAGATCAACGTCGTCCTCTGCACGGGTATCTACTGGCTGCGATCGATGTACTGGCGGGGGCGTCCAGCGGAGTTGATGACGCGGGTGTTCGTGCAGGAGATTGAGGAGGGGATCGCGGGCACTGAGGTGCGGGCGAACATCATCAAGCTGGCGTCCGATGAGCAGGGCGGCGGAGTGGATCGGTACAACGAGAAGTGTCTGCGGGCGGGTGCGCGGGCGCATCGGGCGACGGGCGTGCCGATTGCGACGCATAACGGACCGCCCGAGCTGGGCGCGCTGCAGCAGGACATCTTCGAAGACGAGGGCTGCGACCTGTCGCGGATTGTCATCGGCCATGTCGGCGACACGCCTGATACGGACTACCTGAAGTCGCTGATGGACCGAGGATCGTACGTGGGGCTGGATCGGTTTGGGTTGGACCAGATTCTGTCGTTCGATGAGCGGGTGAACACGGTGGTGAAGCTCGCCGCCGATGGCTACACGGAGCGGATGCTGCTGGCGCACGATGCGTCGTGCTGTTTGGATTGGATTCCAGATATCGACGCGATGCGTCAGGCGCAGCCGAACTGGCACTTCAATCACATCTCGGACGACGTGATCCCGGCGCTGCTCGAGCGCGGCGTCACGCAGTCGCAGGTCGATCAGATGCTGATCGGCAATCCGCGCGACCTGTTCGAGAAGCAAGGCGCGTACTAGGTGGCCGGGCAGGAGAATGAGCCGGCCGATCTGCTGGGCGCGGTGCGCGTCGGCTTTGCTGGCGGGTCCGCCGGCGAGGACGGTGTCGTCGCGGCGCGAGCGCGGCTCTGGCGCGCGGGCGTCGTGGCCGCGGAAGCCGAGGCGTCGGGCGCGGACTCGCTCGCGGCGGCGCAGCGCGCAGGCGCGG
>JAJEBU010000130.1 GCA_022822375.1 Dehalococcoidia bacterium | reverse complement strand
AGCAGGGGATGGGGATCTCACGCAGGGACCCGCTCGGGGCTTTTTGCGATCATGCTGTACCCTGCGGATATCCGATTGATTGAATCGAGGAGTGTCTCGTGGCAGAACTGAGTGGTGCGCAGATTATCGCCAAGTCGTTGGCGACGCAGGGTGTCGAGGAGATGTTTGGCCTGGTCGGCGTGCCGGTCGTGCCGATCTCGGTGGCCTGGCAGCAAGAGGGCAAGCCGTTTATCGGCGTGCGTCATGAGCAGGCGGCGGGCTACGCCGCGCAGGCGGCGTCGTACATGCGCGGCCACCTGTCGGCGGCGCTGGTCGTCTCGGGCCCGGGCATGACCAACGTGATCTCCGCGTTGGGCAACGCAGAGGCCAACTGCTGGCCGATGATCCTGCTCGGCGGGGCGGCCAACATCGGCCTCTCGCAGATGGGCGACTTCCAGGACGCGCCACAGGTCGAGGCCGCGCGCCCGTTCGTCAAGTGGTCGGACCAGGCGCGCGACGTGCGTCTGATCCCGCGTCTGATCGCGCAGGCCACGCGAGCGGCGATCAACGGGCGTCCCGGCCCGGTCTATCTCGACCTGCCCGGCGACGTGATCGACGCAGTGGTCGACGAGTCGGAAGTCCAGTGGGCGCCGCGCGTCGAGGAACCGCAGCGTCCGATGGTCTCGCAGGAGTCCGTGACGGCGGCGATCGAGGCGCTCAAGACGGCGTCGAACCCGCTCGTCATCGTGGGCAAGGGCATGGCCTGGTCGCAGGCGGAGAACGAGGTCATGGAGTTCGTCGACAAGACGGGACTGCCCTGGCTGGCGACTCCGATGGGCGCGGGCGTGGTCCCGGCGGACGCGCCGAACAACGCGGCAGCGGCTCGCACCCACGTCCTGCGCAACGCGGACCTGGTGGTGCTGCTGGGCGCACGGCTGAACTGGATCCTGCACTTCGGCAAGCCGCCCCGCTTCAAGGAGGGCGTGCGGATCATCCAGCTCGACATCGAGCCGTCGGAGATCGGCACAAACGTCCCGACCGAGGTCGCGCTGGTCGGCGACGGCAAGGCGGTGATGGGTCAGATCAACGAGTACCTCGACGAGAGCCCCTGGCAGTTCGAGGACACGACCGAGTGGATCGCGTCGATCAACGCTGAGGTCGAGCGCAAGGCGGCCGAGCAGGCGGAATGGGCGTCGTCGGACGAGTCGCCGATGAACTACTACCGTCCGCTGAAGGAGATTCAGGAGCGGATGCCGCGCGACGCGGTGTTCGTGACCGAGGGTGAGAACACGATGGCGATCGCCCGCCAGGTGATCCAGTCGTACGAGCCGCGCAAGCGTCTCGACGCCGGCACGTGGGGGACGATGGGCGTCGGCCCGGGCTTCGCGCTCGCTGCGCAGGTGGTCAATCCCGGCAAGCGCGTGATCGCGCTCGAGGGCGACGCCGCCTTCGGCTTCGGTCCGGGCGAGGTCGAGACGGCGGTGCGTCAGAAGCTGCCGATCACGTGGATCATCTTCAACAACAACGGCATCGGCGGCGGTGCGCCTGAGCTGCCGGACGAGTACGGCACGGGCGAGCTCTCGCCGGGTCAGCTGACGCCAATGGCGCACTACGAGAAGATCATGGAAGCCTTCGGCGGCAAGGGCTACTACTGCCAGAGCCCCGAGGAGTTTGAGGCAGCGCTCGACGATTCCTTCCAGCAGGAGGGCTCGACGCTGATCAACGTGGAAATCTCGCCAGGTGCGCAGCGCCGCAAGCAGCAGTTCGGCTGGCTCCAGCGCTAGCAGCAGCAACGCTTCCGCGGGAAACCTACGCAACCGCCTTTGAGGTGACCTCGCTCTCCCACCGGGAGAGCGAGGGTTGGGATTGAGACCCGCTAGGGCAGCTGCGTCCAGGATGAACCGACGCGCACGGCGACGTAGACGGCGTCGCCACTGCGCAGTGTCGAAATCGTGTTGAGGAAGTCCGGCCCGCCCGGCGACCAGAAGCGCCAGGTCTTGGTGTAGGGGTCGTACTGATAGGCGTGGCTGAGGTGGGCGACGTTGCCCAGCGCCTGAGCGATGGATCGATCGGGGCCTTGCCACGAGACCAGGTTCGTCCCGCGGTAGAGACGCAGCGTGACTTGCTGTGGCTCCGTCGGCGGAGCGGGCAGCCAGCGCGTGTCTGGCAGAACCCGTGCCCACACCGCCTGTCCTGCATGGAGCGAGCGGACGGCGACATCCGCAGACTCCGGATCGGCCGGATCGAAGCGGTCGTAGTCGTTGCCGACGGCATGATGGACGACGACCTCGCTCAATGGCGCGTCCAGATTGGCAAAGAGCCCGGCCACCGACGTCCGGCGTGAGACGCCGACGGTGCGCCAGCCGCCGATCGGTGCGTCCGCGGGCACCGTCCAGGTCGGTTCAGGATCGACCGCTGTTTGCGAGTCTGACGCAGCGTCTGTCGTGTCAGCAGGAGGGTCAGCTGCTACCTGAGTGGTCGCGCGCGGCGCCGTCCAGTTCGGACCATTGGTTGAGGTGAACTCTAAGCCGAAGTGCAGGTTGTACTCGTCCTGCCAGAACAGTTCCCGCCCCTCCAGCGCGTACGTGCCGATGAACGGGATCGTGCGGTCGAGGTAGCCGCCACCGCGCGTGTTATGGATGGCGTAGTGGATGTGGGCGACTCCGCCGTTGACGTCGTAGCCGACGGGGAAGACGCGTCCAACCTGGTCGCCGAGCTTGACCGTCAGGCCGCGCTGGATGCGTTCATCGGGATCGATATGAACCAGCAGATGCGCGTACCCGTTGGCGTCGACAATGGTGAGGCCGTTGTAGTCGAACCAGGTGACAACACCATCGACCGGAGCGAGCACTGGCGTCCAGTCGGTCGGCGCGTCGGTGCGAACGAAGTCGAGCGCGTGCGGGTCGCCGCCGTCGTGGTCGCTGTGAGTACCCGTGTTGTATCCCGCGACGACGCTCCAGGTCGTTCCAGCCGGCGCCGGGATGGGCACGCCGCCCCCGGCTGACACGCCGCCTGGGACCATGACCAGTCCACCGAGTCCGACGATCAACAACAGCAGGCAACGTCGCAGGGACTGCATGTGTTGACTCTACAAAACCGCGCAAGCCGCTTGGCGGTGGTTGGCGGTGTTTGGCGATTGGACGCGGGCAGGCCGTAGGATGTCAGGAGTGGAACGACCCTACATAGGCTGAAGAGGGGCACGATGCAGTATCGGCGGCTTGGCGACTCAGGACTTGAGGTATCGCTCGCGGGGTTGGGCACGAACAACTTCGGCATGCGACTGGACTACGAGGGATCGAAGTCAGTGGTGGACGCCGCGCTCGATGCCGGCATCAACTTCTTCGACACCGCCGACATCTACGGGGGCGGACGATCTGAAGAGTTTCTCGGCAAGGCGCTCGGCGCTCGACGCGAGGACGTGCTGATCGCGACCAAGTTCGCCATGCCCGTGGGCGACGGGCCGTTCACCCGCGGCGGATCGCGGCACTACATCGAGAAGGCGATCGCTCGTTCGCTGAAGCGCTTGGGCACCGACTACATCGACGTCTACCAAATGCACCAGCCGGACCCCAAGACGCCGATCGAGGAAACGCTCGACGCGCTGTCTGACCTCGTCCACCGCGGCATGGTGCGCTACATCGGACACTCCAACTTCAGCGGCTGGCAGATCGCCGACGCCGACTGGACGGCGCGCTCGAAGGGATATGCGCGCTTCGTCTCGGCGCAGAATGAATGGAGCCTGCTGGAGCGCAAGATCGAGCCTGAGATCATGCCCGCCTGCCGACAGTTCGGTCTGGGGCAGCTGCCCTTCTTCCCGCTCGCGTCGGGCTTCCTGACCGGCAAGTACACGCGCGGCGCCGACCTGCCGGAGGGCACACGCCTGGCCGCCTGGGCGCAGGCCATGCCGGCGCGGATCGGCGCGCTCACCTCCGACGCCAACTGGGACAAGCTCGACGGTCTGACACGCTTCGCCGAGGACAACGGACACACCATCCTCGACCTGGCGCTGAGCTGGCTGGCATCCGACCAGGCCGTCTCATCCGTCATCGCCGGCGCGACCAGGCCCGAGCAGATTGAGGCGAACGTCGCTTCCACGCTCAGCTGGCAGCTCTCGGCTGACGACTTCGCCGCGGTCGACGAGATCCTGGGCTAGCGACTTGGGGATCGCACGGATCCTCGGACAGGCGGCCGCGCTCGGTGCGGCCGCCGCGCTCTATGCCTGGTGGGAATCGACCGCGGTCGAGGTCAGCGAACGCACGCTCGTCCTGCCCGACCTCCCGCCGGGACTGGACGGCCTGCGCATCCTGCATATCTCCGACACTCACTTCCCCGCCGACGGCGACTCGGTCGGCCGCTTCACTGAGAAGGTCTGGCCCCTCGATGTTGACCTGATCTGCTGCACGGGCGACTACGTCGAGACCGCGGCTGGCTGGGATTCCGCCGCCGACGCCCTCACGCAGCTGCGCGCGCCGTTCGGCGTCTATGCCACGCTCGGCGCGCACGACTACTGTCCAGCGATTCGAACTGCGGCCGATTGGTGTACGTTCAATACCGACCGGCTGCTCGGTTCTCCGCGCCAGTTCGTCAATCCGCGGCCCTTCGTGCAACGTCTGGAGCGGGCCGGGATCACCGTCTTGCGCAATGAGTGGCGCTCGGTCGAGATAGACGGCGAGCTGGTCCGCATTGGCGGCGCTGGCGACGAGTCGGCGCGGATGGCGCGGCTCGACTCCGCGCTGCCGCCGCTGGGCGGCTTTTCGATCCTGCTCACCCACTCCCCAGACGCCGCATTGCGCCTGCCGCCGCGGATGGAAGGCGGACCGTCGCTCGTCTTCAGCGGCCACACGCACGGCGGACAGATTCGCGTGCCCGGCTGGGGCGCGCCGCTGCGCCACTCTCGGTTCGTCAGCCGCGAGCACGCGGCCGGCGTCTTCGAGCGGATGGGCGCCACGATCGTCGTCAGCCGCGGATTCGGCACGGCCCACGTGCCGCTGCGCTTCGCCTGCCGGCCTGAGGTCGGTGTCCTGACCCTCACGACAAGCACGTCATAGGCCGTTCACCGGGCGCTTATGGTGCGTCGTCTGTCCCGCTGTTGACATTCATATGCAATTGGTGCAGAGACACCGTTATGATTCGCACGACGCAGCTGGAAGACGGCACGGCATGGCGAACGCGGTGACAAATCGAACTCTGTTCCGCCTCGGGCTGCTGGTGCTGTCAGTGGCAGCTGGATTGTGGATCAGCAGCCAATGGTCCACGATCTTGGCTGACGGCGGCAGCGACACCATCGTCTTTGGCGATCTCGAGGCGGATCCGGTCACATCGACAAATGAAATCTCCTTCTACTGGGAGGCCAGCACCTCCGACGGCGTCGAGCTGCGGCCGACATTCGTGCTCCAGGAAGGGGACGACCCGCCCAAGCTCGCGGAAGTGGCGGCGTACAGCTCCGAAGAACAGAATCCGATGCCGATGATCGAGAGCGGCAGCTACTACTCGTGGACGATGGTGGTTGGACTCATCCCGTGCACCGAGCATCGGCTCTGGGTCGCGCACCTGCCCAAGGAGCTGATGGACGCGGTGATGACGCACTTCACTGATGCGCATTGGGCACAGATGACCGAGCGCTCGAAGCCGCTGCGCTTCTGGACCCGTTCCGCGGATGGCGGCGGCTGTGACCTGAATCCGGACAGGAAGACGCCCGAGCCGCAAGTCGAGCAGTTGATCTGGTCCAACAAACAGAAACCGATGAAGCGGCGGGCCGAAGTCGAGTGGCGAAACCCCGGCGGCGTCGAACCCGTCGTGATGGTCAAGCGGCTCGGCGCTGACGAGGGTCCCGAGCAACTTGCGACGCTGCGCCGAGCCATGAATCCAATGGCTCCAGGAGCCGAGTCGGCGATGATCAAAGACTTGGATCCGTGCTCGACGTATCGAGTACGGGTCTACGAGCGGCATCCGAACTTCGGGTCCATCGACGAACCGCTGCGAGTGTTCCGCGGCAGTCAGGACCGCAAGTCCAATGGTGTCGTGATTCGGACCGCGGGCTGCGGCGACTAGCGCGGACCCGCATTTCTGCAACGCCGGCGGATTTGACTCATTACCATAGAGTGACAGAGAGTGAGCGCGAGCCTTCGAGCCGCAGCGCTGGGCTTGAGGTGAGCGGTCGGCGTCGCGGCGCTGGTCACGAGAGAAAGAGTACACATGGCAGTTCAGCAGTACGACACCCTGAGCATGGACACGCCGGACTTCGGTTCCGAGCAGTACCAGGCGATCAACCTCCACAACTTCGAGCAGCTCGAGCAGATTCAGGCGTTGCCGGACGATGTCCGCTACAACATCAACGTCGTCGGACGGGTGCTGCCGTTCAAGTCCAACCGCTACGTCGTCGACCACCTGATCGACTGGTCCGACGCGCTCAACGACGGCATGTTCCGCCTCACCTTCCCGCAGAAGGACATGCTCGCGCCGGCTGATTTCGACACGATGGCCGCGGCGATCGACTCCGGCAAGGACTCGCGCGAGCTCAAGGTGGTGGCGGACGAGATTCGGATGACGCTGAATCCGCACCCTGCTGGGCAGATGGAACACAACATGCCCAGCATCGGCGGTGAACCGCTGCCGGGCATGCAGCACAAATATCGCGAGACGGCGCTCTTCTTCCCCTCGCAAGGTCAGACCTGTCACGCGTACTGCACATTCTGCTTCCGCTGGCCGCAGTTCGTCGGGCTGGAGGGCAAGAAGTTCGCGATGCGCGAGGGCGAGCTGCTGCGCGGCTACCTGTCCGAGCATCACGAGATCTCGGACATTCTCTTCACCGGCGGCGATCCGCTGATCATGAAGACGAAGACGCTGCGCGAGTACATCGAGCCGTTGACCAAGCCCGATGCCGGGCACCAGCTGCGCACGGTCCGAATCGGCTCCAAAGCGATCGCCTACTGGCCGCACCGCTTCGTCTACGACGATGACGCGGAGGACTTGCTGAACCTGTTCCAGCAGGTCACGGACTCGGGCATGCAGCTGGCGCTGATGGCGCACTTCAACCATCCGGCCGAGCTGCGCACGGAAGTGGCGCTGGAGGCGGTGCGCCGCATCCGCGCGACCGGCGCGCAGATTCGCACGCAGACGCCGCTGCTCAATCACATCAACGCTGACTCGCAGTTGCTCGCCGACATGTGGGCCGAGCAGACGCAGGCGGGTTGCGTGCCGTACTACCTGTTCGTCGCGCGCGACACCGGCGCCAAGCGCTACTTCGAGCTGCCGCTCGTCGATTGCCAGGACATCTTCCGCAAGGCCTATGGCAAGGTCTCAGGCGTTGCCCGGACGGTGCGCGGTCCGTCGATGTCGGCAGGGCCGGGCAAGGTGCAGATTCTGGGCGTCTCCGAGTTCCGCGGCGAGAAGCTGATCGTGTTGCGTTTCCTGCAGGGCCGCGACCCCGACTGGGTGGGCAAGCCGTTCTTCGCCAAGTACTCGGACACTGCCAGTTGGCTGGACGAGTTGGAGCCGGCCGAGGGCGATGAGTTCTTCTTCGAACCGCGTCTCCGCGAACTATTGGCCGAAGAAGGGTCGCCGTGGTCGCGCGAGGAGACGCGGATCCAGTTGCTCGACTCTGCGGCAGCCGGCGGCGGCTAGGATCGCCGTTCGATGACCCACGACGCACGGCAGGACGACGACCCTGTCGTGCGTCCAGGCACGCCCTCGTTCCGCTGCATCGCCGACGAGTGTGGCGCCATGTGCTGCCGTAATCCCTACCGCGTCGACCTGGGCGAGGACGAGGTCAACCGCCTGGCGGCCGTTGTCGATGTCTGGGAGGTTGTGGAAGAACGGGCCGCGATGGTGCTGATGAGACAGTCCGACGACGCCTGCGTCCTGCTGACCGACGACCTGCGTTGTGGCGAGTATGACGTCAGGCCCAAGGGCTGCCGCGACTACCCGTTCCGCCTGGAGGTCGAAGAGGGCCGACCGCCAAGAGTCGAGCGCGACCTGGCCTGTCCCGGCTTCATCGGCCCACCGATGACCGAAGCGGAGTACCAGAGTCTGGTGGCGTCACTGAGTCGCGAAGCTTACGGGCCGGAAGCTCAGTAGACTGAGTGGACTGATCTGAGGAGCGGGAACATGGTTACGGCGGTTGATAGGGCAGAGACGCTACGGGACACATCCCAGGTGCAGCCGGGCTATGGGCAAGACATTGAACTGGTTTTGCCTGAGTGCTGGTCGTTCACTCTGGAGGCATTCATAGAGTTAGCTGCCGAAAACGACAACATCAGATTCGAGCGGACTCGGGAAGGGCATCTCCTGATCATGGCGCCTACGGGAATGGAGAGCGCATACAGCAGCGGGGATATCTTTGGAGAGCTGCACCTGTGGACGCGAGAGCACTACGGGATGGCGATTCCGCCTGACGCCGCCATCGTTCTGCCGGACAAGTCGGTGTTGAGTCCAGACGCGGCATGGTTAGACCAAGAGCAGGCCGAGCACTTTTGGTCGTTGAGCAAGGATGAACGTGGCAAGCCGGGCGCGTTCGTTCCCGCCTTCATTGTTGAGGTGCGGTCGCCGAGTCAGTCTGTCCGTAAGCAGCGTGAGAAGATGGAGCGGTGGATGTCGAACGGTGTTCGACTGTGTTGGCTGGTCGATCCGCTTGGTCAGGATGTCTACATCTATCGCCCTGGACAGGAAGCGGAGCGCTTGCATCGACCGGAGACGTTGTCGGGCGAGGGTGTGTTGGAAGGGTTCGAGATGTCGTGCGAGCGGCTGTGGCGGTAGGTGACGCGGCTGACTCTTGCACCAACGGACGTAGCTTTCCGATGAACTGGCGCACCACGGCCAGCGCGCGACTAACGTTGTCATGGCTGTCCCAATTCTCGTAGAAGTTCCTGTGCAACTGATTGGCGACTTGGAAGAGGATGTAGATGTCGTCGTCGTCGGTTTCGGTGCAGATGCGATCGACGACTCGATAGAGATCGTCATGACTGTAGTGCGGCCAGCCTCGATGTTCGCCGACCGCCTTCAAGATTTGCGCTGCGGCGCCCCAGCCCTGTTCGGATGCTTGCCGAACGTCACCAGCGGCGAGTTTGACGTCTGCTTGGGCAAGCAGGAACAAGCTGGCTTCGCGGTAGGTCTGTGTGGCCACTCGGAGTTTCCTCCTCTTCCTACAGGATAACTGCGGACACAAGTTCTTAGAACCTCTGAGTTGTCGTGTGTTGCCGACACGCACTTCTGAGGTGGTCTCGTTTCCTGATGCTCGCCTAGCCTCCGTATACTCGATGCATCGCAAGAGGTTTCAGGCGGGAGTTGGCGATGCTGGATTCTGCGACCATTGAGGCGCTGCGCAAGTCACGGTCGGATTGGGACGCGCGAGTCGAGGCAGATGGCCGCGAGCGGCCGGGTCCGTTCATGACCGTGTCATCGAGACCAATCGAGCGGCTCTACGACGCCACGACGCTCGACGAGTCGGGCTGGGACGTCGAACGCGACCTCGGGTTGCCGGGCGAGTATCCATTCACCCGAGGC
>JAJEBU010000070.1 GCA_022822375.1 Dehalococcoidia bacterium | reverse complement strand
CCATCACGACCCTGACCTGCTCAACGCAGGCCGCGCGGTGGATTTCCTCAGCGATGCCCATGCCGACGCCTTCGCCCTGCGCGGCGGCCCGGCACAGGTGGCGGACCAGTTGGTCAGCGTGCTGTCGGAAGCGGCGAGGTCAGGCATCGAGTTCGAGCACGTCGTACTGCATCCGATTCCGAATCCGCCGTCGCCAGACATCGACGAGAACGGCTACACGGTGCGTGTTGCGCGCGAGCTGCTGCCTATCGTCCGCGAACGACTGTCAGCGCTCGGCTAGTCTGCATCGACGAACGCATCCAACGGGACAGGACGCAGACATGACCGACCTAAGCACGGTGCAGGCGCTCGCGTGGGACGTGGGCGGCACCATCTTCGATTGGCACCACACGATTCGCGACGAAGTCTCGGCAATCGCTGAGGCGCAAGGCGTCGAGCTGGACGCGGCGCAGTTCACCAACATGTGGCGCTTCACCATGTTTCAGCGGCTGCAACTCGTGCGTCGTGGAGACCTGCCCTGGCTCAATGCCGATCAGCTGCACCGACGTGTGTTGGACGAAGTGATGGACAAGCATCCACAGCTGCAGCTCTCGCCAGGCGAGCGCGACGAGCTCAACCAGGTTTGGCATCGGATGGACGCGTGGCCCGGCTCGGCGGAGTGTCTCGAGTCGCTTCGCTCGCGCTATCGAGTCACCGTGCTCACCGTGATGTCATGGGCGATCGCGGTCGACTGCTCCAAGCACAACGGCATCTCCTGGGACGGAATCCTCAGTTGTGAGTTCCTCGGACACTACAAGCCCGAACCAGAGGCATATCAGGCCAGCGCCCGACTTCTGGGACTCGACATCTCCGAGGTGATGATGTGCGCCGCCCACAAGGGCGACCTCCAGGCAGCCGCGAGAGCCGGCATGCCGACCGCCTACGTCCCCGTGGTCGGAGAGCGCGGAGCCGGCAACGACCCAGACCTCACGCCAGATCCAGCATTCACCATCAACGCAACCGATTTCGCAGATCTCAGCCGTCAGCTCCTGGCCTGAGTTGGCCGAAGTAGACATGTGCGGAGGCGCTAAGCCAGGCCGCCGCCGTCTACGACGAATTCGGCCCCGGTGCTGAAGCTGGACTCGTCGGAGGCCAGATACAGGGCCAGATAGGCGACTTCGGATGGGTCTGCCGCTCGACGGAGCGGGGTGTTTCGCAAGAAGCGCTCGCTGTCGGCCTCGAAGCCGGGCACCTGCTGCAGCATCATCGTGTCGATCGGGCCGGGATGAATGCTGTTGACGCGGATGTTGTAGCGCCCCCACTCCCGCGCCGCGACCTTGGTCATGCCTCGGACGGCGAACTTGCTGGCCGTGTAGGCGATCGAACCGGGCCCGCCTCGGAAGCCGGCCGTGCTTGAGATGTTGACCACTGATCCTGACTGCTGCGCGATCATCTGCGGACCAACGGCCTTCATGCCCAGCCAGACGCCGATCTGGTTGATGTCAATCACCTGTCGGTACGTCTCTTCTGTCATCTCCGTGATCGCGGCGTTGCGGTAGATGCCGGCGTTGTTGACCAGGACATCGAGGCGGCCGTGCTGCTCGACGATCTCGGCGACCAGCGAGTGCCAGGCGGCCTCATTGGTCACGTCCAGATGGTGGTACGCGGCGGCGTCGCCGATCCCCGTCGCGGTCTGCTGACCGTCCTGATCGAGCACATCGGCGATGATCACCTGTGCGCCTTCCGCGGCGAAGAGCTCAGCTTCTGCCGCGCCTTGCCCTCTCGCGCCGCCGGTGATCAGCGCCACCTTGTCTGCCAGTCGGTCGACCATGATTCTGCTCCAAGCGTGTGGTTGGTTGGCTGCGCAGTCTAAAGATTCTGCCGCGCGGCACGGGTGCCTATCCTACGGATACGCGAATCTTCCTGGACGACTCGGAGGCGACATCATGGCGGGACGCATTGACGGCAAGGTGGCGGTGATCACCGGCGGCGCGAGCGGGATCGGCGAGGGATCGGTGCGGCTGTTCTCGGAGGAGGGCGGACGCGTCGTAGTGGCGGACATTCAGGACGAGCGCGGGCACGCGCTGGTCGAATCGATCGGCGGCGATACCAGCTACGTCCATGCAGATGTTTCTGTCGAGGCAGAGGTGCAGGGCGCCGTCGAGCATGCGATCAGCCGCTATGGGCGGATCGATGCGATCTTCAACAACGCGGGCTACGCCGGCGCGCTTGGCGGGCTGATGGAGGTCGAAGAGGACGAGTACGACATGACCATGGACGGTCTGCTCAAGGGAGTGTTCTTCGGCATCAAGCACGCCGCCCGCGCGATGCAGGCGCAGGGAAGCGGCGGCGCAATCGTCAGCACGGCCTCAGTCGCCGGCGTTGGCGCCGGGAACGGCCCGGCTGTCTACAGCGTCGCCAAAGCGGCCGTGATGCACCTGACCAAGGTCGCCGCCTACGACCTCGGCGAGTTCGGCATCCGCGTCAACTGCATCTGTCCAGGCGGCATCGCGACGCCGATCTTCGGCAAGTCGCTGGGATTGTCGGCGGAGGATGCGGACAAAACGGTCGAGGCTGTCGGACAGGTGATGGGGCAGTTCCAGCCGATCAAGCGCTCGGGACAACCATCCGACATTGCTCATGCAGCGCTCTGGCTGTCGAGCGATGATTCGTCGTTTGTCACCGGTCACGCGCTGATCGTGGACGGCGGCTTGACGCTCGGGCGGCCGCGCGATGGCAGCTTCGGCGAGGGCATGGAGCAGATGTTCAGCGCGCTCGGTCTGGAAGTCCCCCAGCAGTAATGCACGGCCATCTGCAGCCTGACCAAGTCGACGCCGTCTGTCCATGACCATCTTTGGCCGTCCCATCTTCTACGGCTGGGTCGTGGTGATTGCGGCGTTCATGGCGCAGTTCGTGACCGTCGGCGTGCAAACGTCGGTGGCGGCGGTGTTCGCGCCCGAGCTGATTGAAGAGTTCGGCTGGTCGCGCACGCAGTTTTTCGCTGCTGACTCGCTCGGTCAGGCGTTGCTGATGGTCGTCGGGTTCATGCTCGGACCGCGCATCGACCGCTTCGGCGCGCGTCCGATCATGCTGGTCGCCGCCGCCGTCTGCATCCCGTCGATCTTTCTGATGAGCCAGGTACAGGAGTACTGGCACTTCATGCTGGTGCGCGGCGTGTTCATGGTGACGTCGGCGTCGGTGGCGGGCTTCCTGGTCGTCTCGATCGCCGTCTCGAAGTGGTTCGTGGTCAAGCGCGGACAGGCGCTCGGATGGACGTCGATGGGCGTGTCGATGGCCGGCTTCTTCTGGCCGACGTTCACGGCCGGCGTGCTGATCGAGCCGCTGGGCTGGCGGACATCGTGGATGGTGCTGAGCGCCTGTCTCGCGGCGATTCTGATTCCTTCAGCGATGCTGATGCGGCGTCGACCCGAAGATCACGGCATGCTGCCCGACGGAGGCACGGCGCAGCTGACGCGGGAGCAGATTCGCTCTTCCCAGCACGACGAGGACACGTCGCTCACTCGCGGCGAGGCGCTGCGTACGACCTGCTTCTATCTGATCGTGCTGATCTTCGGCATCTCGGTCGTGGGCATCTTCGCGATCCTGCTCAACGGTGTTCTGTTCCTGCGCGAGCATGGCTTTACATCGGTGGAGGCGGCCGCGGCCGTCGCGGCGTTCTCCTTGATGTCGATGTTGACGAAGCCGCCATGGGGCTGGCTGTTGGACAAGTTCGACACACGCGTCGTGGGCTTCGCGTCGTTCGCGCTGGGGGCGTTCGGATTCATCCTCGTGATCCAGGCGGCGCCGAGCGGTGACTGGTGGCTGATCGCGGGGGCGCTCGCCGTGATGGGCTTCGGCATCGGCGGCAACATTCCCATTCAGGACATGTTCTGGGCCGAGTACTTCGGTCGGCGCTATCTGGGCGCGGTGCGCAGCGTGGGATT
>JAJEBU010000156.1 GCA_022822375.1 Dehalococcoidia bacterium | reverse complement strand
CGCATCAATCTCCGCTCGCTTGTCCTCGCGGACAGCGTCGGTCAGCGGCCCGCAGGCGACGCCAACCTCCGCCGCAAAGTCGCGGAAGCGATCATCGACACAGGACAGCTCCGCCGCCAGCATGCCAATCCGCCGCCAGTCCGTGTTCTCCCAGCGGGGAAAGCACAGCGCACCAAGCACAAAATAAGTAAGGTGTGACTCTACGTATCGGCGTGAACCCCAGTCGAACGGCCCACTGTTCATTACTCCAACTAGAGCTGCAATCGTGCGGCTATCCCATTCTGGGGGGCTCACAAGATAAGGCGCAGTGTGTGCCATGGGCGTTCGAGGTGGGATCAGACACGCGATGACGGTGCGAGAGTCGGTCGCTCTCGCAACATCACGGAAGGCGATGCGGGCACGGTGGATGGGATGCGTCTTCGGATCGTTCAGTGTGCTGGATGCGAAGATGTTCTTGAAGACACTGCCCTTGAGGCGCTTGTTGTGGACAAAGTCGAGGATGGTGTTCCAATCGGCGTAACCCGCGGGGTCGCGCCCGTGTGGATCGTACTGATCGAAGGAGCGCCCCTTCCAGACAGGGACTCTGCCTGGTCCTGGAGGATGATTAAACAGGCCCTTCTGTGCCGACTCATGCAACTCCGTATAGGGAACTGGACGAGTCGGCACAGAAGGGCCTGTTTTCGATTTTTTTTCGTAGAGGGGACTCATCAGCGCATCGAATCTGACGCCCTGCTGCAGCTTGGTCAGGACTTCTACATGTCGCTGAGTCGTGACCAAGGGCACTTCCCAGCTCACTTCCGACTCACCGTCCTTGCCGATCAGTGTCGTGCTCGACCGCAGTTGACGCATGTCGATGTTGACCAGCTCGTCGGTCTCGGCATCGTGGAAATCGGCCAGGCTACGCGACGGCCCTGAGACGTTGAGCACTCCCTCCGCCGACTCGTCAACCTCGGCGGAGAGTAAAGCGATCTGAAACTGCGGATGGATCGGAAACGCCCAACGTTTGTTGTTCAATATTGTGTCAATGCGCGTCGGACGGTTCTGAGTAAACAACCACTGGCGGAAGCCGCGGCTGCCGTCGTTGAGGAAGGCCACGCGGGGCAGCACCACGCCGATTCGTCCGTTCCGTCGAGCGAGCGTTGCATAGCGCTCGCAGAACAGCTTGTACAGATCCGTATCTCCCGATCCCTGCATCGTGTAGCCGTTGGCCTGCTTGAAGAAGCCCCGCTGCAGCTGGTCGCGCGCCTGCTCAGCGTCGGCGACGGCCTGCAACTGTGGTCGCTCGGCGAAGAGCTGGGCTGCCCGCGCGTCGCGTTCGAGCGCATTGCGGACGCCGCGGATGCCAGGGTCGTGCAGCGCCAGGAACTTGGGCATCTCGAACTTGATCTTGCGCCACGGCGGATTGCCGACGACCACATCAAAGCCCGGCCGATCTCGGTGGAAGATGCTGGGGAACTCCAGCGGCCAGTGCAGGAACTGGTGCTGCTCTGCGAACTGTTGCGACGACGCCACCTGCTGGCGATTCTGAACGGACAGCTGCTTCTCCCCGATCACGACCGTCGGGTCGATCCGACGCGCGCCGTCAAGTCCCAGCGGCTCCGCCGCCCAGAGGTCGAAGACCGTGCGCAGCCCCGACGTGATCTCGTCGAGCTCCGCCTGAATCGTGCGGTTGCGCTGGACATCCTCCGGCGTCTGGTCGAGGATGCCCGATAGCTCGTGGTGCTTGGCCGCCGCCGCGTCCATCGCCTCGCGCACCGGGTCGGAAAACATGAAGCCCTGATCACCAGATCGCTCGACCACGCTGGAATCGGCCACGCCGACCAGCGAGTTGCCGCACTTGAGGTTGCCGTCCAGCCACGACAGCGCCAGTCCCGGCACGAACGACGCCAGCCACAGCGTGATGTTGGCCACCTCGACCGCCATCGGCTGGATGTCCACGCCGTAGATGCAGCGCTTCAGGATCAGCCGGCGCAGCAGGTCGCCGTCCTCCGGCGGCCGCACGCCGGGCAGGTCGTCGCGGCGCAGCTCCGACAGCTGCTCGGCGATGCCGGGAAAGCCGTCGACCTCCGCAAAGAACTGCACATAGCGGTCGGCCATGACATCGAGCGCAACGGTCAGGAAGTGCGCGCTGCCCATCGCCGGGTCGAGCACGGAGAAGTCGAACAGCATCCGCGCCGCCGCGTCGCGGTCGCGGTCGAGCGTCTCGCGGACGCGCTGCAGGTGCTCGTCCAGCTCAGGCTCGAGCGAGTGCTTGAGCAGGTGTCGGACGAACTCCTCGCGGGTGTAGAAGACACCGCCGGCCTTGCGGTCGCCCGCTTCCGATTGGTAGAAGAGGTCGCGGCGCGTGACCTCCGACGTCTCGCCGGCGCGGGCGGGTCGGTAGACCTTGCGCTTCGCGTCGTAGATCAGGTCCTCGGGCGCGCTCGACAGCTTCATCGAGAGCAGCGCCTCATAGATCGCGCCGAGATGGCCGACCTGCAGGCCGGCGTAGTCGAGCCCCGGCGCGTCGGCGCGGTCGGTGTCGTAGGCGATGGCGGCGAGCGCGGGCGCGAGGCGGGCGTTGCTGACCTGCGCGGTCTCCAGCAGCTCACTGCCGGGAAAGCCTTCGGCGGCGAAGAGCTGACCGTTGTATGCGGGCACGCCAGCGTCGGAGTCGCCGCGACGGATCATGCCGACGAGCGTGCTGAGGTCGCCCCAGATGCGAGTGGAATTGCGGTCGGCGGGGCCCGACGCGAGCGCGTCGTGGCACTCGCGGGCGAGGCTGGTCGCGCTGCGCCGGCTGTAGACGGGCGAGTTGACGGGCAGGAATCCGCGCGCCTCGACGTGGAGCAAGAACATGAATCGGAAGACGAGCGTCAGCGCGGCCTCGCCGATCCGCTCCAGCTGCTCGGGCGCACCCGGATCGACCCCCTCGGACTCCAGGTGCTCGCCCAGCCCTCGAGCAATCTCGGGGAGGACGTCGCGGATCAGGCGGTCTTCAAGTCCTCTGCGCAGCTCCTCGCCGAAGTCGCGCGCCTCACGCGCCCAGCCCTCCAGCCAGCCGTGCTCGCGCAGAGACGGCGGCGAGAGCAGACCGAGACAGAAGCGGCTGTCGCGCGTGATGTCGTTGGCGTCGATCTCGAGGTACCGTCCACCGGCAGCGCCGGATTCGGGTCGGCGCTGGAAGAGTCGGTAGCGTCCGCC
>JAJEBU010000082.1 GCA_022822375.1 Dehalococcoidia bacterium | reverse complement strand
CAACCGCTCTGTCACATCGCAGGACTGCCGCTAGATTAGCTCGTCAAATTCCGGATCAAGGTCAGCAACCGCGTCAGGAAACACGCGCAGGTCCAGATAGGTGACGATTCGTTCCGCGTCTCTCACCTCGTACAGCAGAAGCGTGAGTGGATTGCTCTTGACTCTGGCAAACCAGAGATCATCTCTGATCCGCCGACACAGGGGGAGTTCCTTCGGTCTTCGGTTCATCCATATGTCGAGTCCCCACCGGATCTCGTCCCAGTGTCGAACTCCACCCATCTCATTCTGAACGCGGTTGAGGAAGTCTTCAGCCTCCACGATCTCGTACCCATCCGCATGACTTGGGCCGAAGCGTGCAGCTGCCATACTGAACCGCTATCTGAAGTAGCTGTCGGCCATCTGCCGTGCGATGGCTTCGTCGGTTTGGTCAACAGGGTCCTGGCTCAGCCACGCGGTTTCGTAGGGGATATCCTCGCGTTCCTCGGCGAGGATCCAGCCCGGCTCTCTGTGTGAGATGTCTGACACGTCACGTGCAGACTTGCCGCGGAAGTACTCCACGATCGCTGTCACGATGTGCAGCTCGTCATCTGAAAACAACTCCCGCTGCGAGCCTGGTCCCACGACCGTGGGCCGCTTTTGGACACCTTGGAAGTATGGACGGTGCTCGATCGCGAGTCGGCCTTCCTCCACCAGTGCTCGGCGGGCTGCCAGGAGGCGTCTTGGTGCTGGACCCTCCGCGAGCTTGAAGTAGGTCGCCCCAGTGATCGGCTTGCCCAATTCCCGATAAGCCATGAAGTCGGCGAAGTAGAGAATCTTGTTCAGCTTCACAGAGCCGTAGGTAGGATCATCCGCGCAGAGCTCAGAGATGAGCACGATCAGTTCCTTGAAGCGAGGTTCATCAAGCTCGAAGGCGACGCGCTGTGTCGTAGACATGTGACCTCCCTTCGGCCGCAATGAAGTGGATGAGTTTCGAGCGAAGGCTGCTCTCACTGTACCGGTCTTCATCAGGGTCTGATCGACAGGCTGCGCTCACACGTTCTCGCCGCGGGCTCGATGTTCCATCATTTGCTGGAAGTCGATCTCGACCGGCTGCTGACCTTCCAGCACTGCCTCGACTCGGCCTCTGATCGTGTCTCGCCAGCCGTCGTGCGGAAGGATGTAGAGCTGGTCATCGACCATCGCCTGCCAGACCAGATTTGCCACGTCTGACGGGTCCATGCCGCCGCCCAGAAACACCTGCGACGCCATCCGCTGGGCCTCGTTCGCCTCGATCGAGTCGCCGAACTCGCTGGGTCGATTGCGCTCAGCCTCGTTGATCTGCGTGTTGACAAATCCAGGGCAGAGCACTGACGCCGAGATGTTGGCGTTGGCGGCGCGGAGGTGATGCCAGAGACCCTCGGTCAGCGTGAGCACGCCGTGCTTCGAGACGCTGTACGCCGACGCACCCGGGATCAAACCAGCGACCGACGCGGTGTTCACGATGTGGCCGCTCTCGCCGTGCTCCAGCATGGATGGCACAAACACCTGCAATCCGTACAGCACGCCCCAGAAGTTGACCCCCATGACCCAGTCCCAGGTCGAGTCTGGCACCTCCCAAACTGGAAGCGCGCCAGTTCCAGCGCCCAGGCCGCCGTCTTGTCGGGAGGTCACGCCGGCGTTGTTGCAGAGCACGTGAATCTTGCCATAGCGATCGAGTGTCTGGTCGCGCAGCCGTTCGAGCGTGTCGCGCTGCATCGTGTTGACTTCGACGCCGATCACGTTGCGCTCCTGCTGCTCCAATCGCAGCACAGCCGCGCTGAGCGCTTCGGACTCGATGTCGGCGAGGACCACGTTCATGCCTTCAGCAGCGAAGCGCTCGGCAAACGCATATCCCATTCCCGAGGCCGCCCCGGTGACGACCGCTGTCTTGCCCGTAAACTCGCGCATGCTTGGATCCTCTCAGTTACACCTGTTGGCCCGCGGCTCGACGCTGCAGCATCTCTTCGAGGTCCACCGATATGGGCGCACCTCGTGCCAGCACGTGTTCGACCCGTCCGCGCACCACGTCATCCCAGGCGGGATGTGGAAGGATGTAGCATCGCTGCTCGACGATCGAGTCGAAGACCAGGTCGGCGACCTGGCTCGGGTCCATGCCGCCGCCGAGCATCATGTCGATGGCTGCTTCTTGTTCAGCAGTGCGCTGGCTCGCCTCGCCGAACTCGGCAGGCTTGTTGCGCTCGGCGCTGCCGATGTTGGTGTTGACGAAGCCCGGACACAGCACCGAAGCGCTGAGGTTCGCGCCGAGCATCTGGAACTGCTGATAGAGACCCTCGGTCAGCGACAGCACGGCGTGCTTGGAGACGCTGTAGGCGCCGCCGCCCGGCATCAATCCGGCCAGCGAGGCCGTGTTGACGATGTGCCCGTCCTCGCCGTGCGCCAGCATGTGCGGGACGAAGACTTGGATTCCGTAGAGCACGCCCCAGAAGTTGACACCCATGATCCACTCCCAGGTGGAGTCGGGCACTTCCCAGGCGGGACGGATGCTGCCGTCTGCGCGGAGTCCAACGTCCTCTCCGCCGGCGACCCCTGCGTTGTTGACCAGGATGTGGACGTTGCCAAACTCCGCGATCGTCCGATCCCGCAGCTCTTCGAGCGCCTCGCGCCGCATCGTGTTGACCACCACGCCGAGCACGTTGCGCTCTGCCTGTCGCAGTCGGGTCACCTCGGCGTGCAACGCTTCTTCCTCAATGTCCGCGAGGACGACGTTCATGCCCTCGGCCGCGAAGCGTTGGGCGAAGGCGAGTCCCATGCCGCTCGCGGCTCCGGTGACGACCGCCGTCTTGCCTGTGAACTCGCGCATGGCCTGAGCCCTTCTAGAGCGCTTGTTGTCCGAAGAACTCGAACAGCGGCGGATACCTGTTGATGTCTGCACCGCCGTTCAGCTGTACCGTCTGACCCGTCATCAACGAGGACGCATCCGAAGCCAGCCACATGGCCAGCTGCGCGACCTCTTCCGGGTCGCCGATGCGGCCCAGCGGCGCCTCGTGCGCAAACGCGTCTTCGAGGCCTGGCGCCGTCCGCAAGCCCTCTGTCAGCGGCGTGCGAATCAGCCCAGGCCCGATGCTGTTGACGCGGATGTTGTGACGCCCCAGCTCGAGCGCCGAGACCTTGGTCAGCATGGCCACGCCAGCCTTGGCCGAGCAGTAGGCCGACAGCCCCTCGGTCGCCTGGATGGCGTTGAGCGAGGCGGTGTTGATGATCGAGCCGCCCTCGCCCTGCGCAATCAGGTGCTTCGACTCGTGCTTGATGCAGAGGAACACGCCGGTCAGGCAGACGTCGATGACCTGCTGGAACTGGGCCAGCGGATACTCCTGGATCGGTGAGAAGCCGCCGATGCCGGCGTTGTTGAAGGCCACGTCGAGCCGTCCGAACCGATCAATGCAGGACGAGACCATGTTGGCGACGTCATCTTCGTTGGTCACGTCGGCGCTGATCGCCATCGCTTGCGAGCCGATCTCGCGCGCTGCTTCGGCCGCGCCATCGGCGTTGCGGTCGGCGAGCGCCACCTGGGCGCCCTCCTCCGCGAACAGCTTGGCCGCCGCCAGTCCAATGCCTGATGCCGCGCCGGTGATCAGCGCCGCCTTGCCGTCCAACTGTCCCATCGCTGCCTCCGCTTCTGAAATCTGATGCG
>JAJEBU010000126.1 GCA_022822375.1 Dehalococcoidia bacterium | reverse complement strand
GAACGTTCCTTCCGCAAAGAGCCGCCAGGCAAGGCCCAGCGCCAGCGCCGTGCCGAGCCCGAGTCCCAACAGCGCGATGAAGCCCATTTCAAGCAGGAGTTCCAGCCCAACCAGTCTCGATTGGAAGCCGATCGCTCGGAGCACGCCGATCTGTTGACGTCGCTCGACCACCGCGCGCAGGGCGATCACGCCGAGCGCGGCGAGCCCTGCGACGAGGCCGATACCGATGAAACCCTGAAACAATGCCAGAATCGACGACTGCGTGCTCTGCTGGCGCTCAAGTTCGCCCTTGATGTCCACGGCGAAGATACGCAGCTCGCGCTCGATGCCCTGTGCCACATCGAGCGAGTCGCCTCCATCGGCGACTGAGATGTAGTGGCGTGTGGACTCGGGCGATCCAGTCACCTGTGTGGCGATTGATTCCGGCAGCAGCAGCGTCGGGAGACCGCCGTCCTCGCCGTCGAGATCGACGAACGCGCCGGACACACGCTCGAGCACGGCGATCACTTCCACCTGCCGCGACTGCGCGCCCAACCCCACCTCGACCACAATGCGGGGCAGCAGAGTCGACTCGTCGGTCACGGAGTTGGGCGTCGACCACGGGTCGAGGTCATTGCCGGCAAATCCGAACGCGCCATCGATCGCGTCGACGGTCGCGACCGCGACCATCTCGCCGCTGCGTAACGCCGACCACACGGCGTCCTCGTCGTCATAGCGGTAGGAGATTGCCTGCAACTTGACTTCCTGGCCGTCGATGAACTCGTCGTTGACGCCGCCGATCACGACCGCATCGCGGTCCTCCAGGCGGACCTCGGAGAGATCGGTTTCGATGGTTCGGATGTCACCATCACTGTCGAGGATGTGGCGCTCCGAGACTGGATCCCAACGTTCGGTGAGGACGGTGACCGCGCGGGTGCCCCGCTCTGGCCCGGCTTGGATCCGCCCAGCGTTCTCGATGCCGGCGAGCACATCGTCCGCGCCCGCGTCGGCGAGACCAGCACGGATATCGGAGATATGGTTCACGTCAGTGTTGAAGGCCAACACCTCGAAGCCGCCGGCGGTGTCGTCGCCGGTGAATGCCTCACTGAAGGAGGCATTGATCGTGCTGAAGTTGACCAGCGCGAAGGTGATCAGCGCGATCATCGCGATCGTCATGCCAGTCCGATAGCGAGCAGCGGCCGGATATGCGGCAGCGGTGCGGATGACCGGCGCCATTCGTCCGATGCCTCCGACGGTGTTGCGGATTGCCAGCACGATCAAATCCAGGTTGAAGACCAGCAGCAACGTGCCCGCGGCAGTCAGCATCGTGCCGGCGAGCACGAACAGCTCCGGTCCGCCGTTGAGGTTGTTGTCGAAGAAGTTCTCGTGCCAATCGTTGGGGATGAACCAGAGGAAGAGCAGGAATCCCGCCCCGGCGGTGTAGAGCAGGCGCTGATTGATCCGCCGTCCGCGCAGCCGCAGCTTGCTCATGCCCATCACGATGCCAAGGGGAACCAACGACACGCCCGTCATATAGAGGAAGAAACTCTCCATCGCGAGGCCTTGATCGAGCAGGAGCAAGCCGGCAACGACAAACAAGCCCCACCACTGCGGATTCCAGCGCATCACACGCCAACCAAAGAGCATCACCCATGGAATGAGACGCCGCGCGCGGCGGGAGCCGGTGACCTGCAGAATGAGCGCAATCGGAGCGCCCAGCACGAGCGTGATCGGCGTCGTCAGCACCAGCAAGAGGCCGACCGCCGTGGTGAAGACTCCGAGCACGTTCCGCAGCACACGCCCGGCGGTGAGCGGATAGGTTTCCTCGTACTGCGACTCGGGGATGTCTCGAATGGCGGCGACGATATTCAGCCGCGCGGCGCGGAAACTGGAGAAGACCACGGTGACGAAGGTGATGACGATGCCGATGCAGGCGGAGATCACGAGGCTCTTGAGCGTCACGGTCCAAGCGAACTGGAAGCCGAAGCTCTCGAAGCCCGAGTTCAGCGCTGCAATCATGCCGATCGCAAACAGCAGCCCGAGCACCACGCCGACCACGGCTGCCCCCATGTTGTAGACCATGCCCTCCGAGATGAACATCTGGATCAGGTCGTTGCGCTGCATGCCGACTGCTCGGGCGATGCCCATCTCCGGCTTCCGCTCTTCGGCGAGCATGGCGAAGATCAGGAAGATCAGCAGCACGCCGGCCGCAACGGAGAATGATCCCATAAACAGGAACAGGGTGGTGAAGATGTTGGCGACGAGCTCGCCCTCTTCCAGGCTGTCGGCCTTGATCGGCTGGGTCTCGAACCGCGACAATTCGTGGCTGAGATAGAGATCCGGGTTGGCGCGCTCCAGCTGCTTCAGCGCGGCGCCGATGTCTCCATCTAGCGTGCCTGAGAACTCCAGCGGATCCTCAACTCCTCCTGCTCCGCTGATCACGATCGAATCCCATTGGTCGGGCGGGGACAGCCGCGCGCCTAACAGGGCCTGATATGCATCCATGGGCAGCAGACCGCCGGCGCCGCCTGCTTCCAGATTGCCGGTCAGAACCGCATCTCGCCCGATTTCGGCAACGGTGAATGCGTGCGGAGCGCCGAGCACGTAGAGCTGGACCTGGTCGCCCGGTTCAGCATCGAGCTCCAACGCGGCCCGTTCGTTGATCACAATCTCATCAGGGCCGAGCTCGGACAGCGCCAACAGATCGCCGTCAACGTCGCGGACTGCCTGAAGCTCATCAGCTAACGCTGGATCGATGCCGACAAGAAAAAATTGCGGCTCGATCTGTCCAGCTTCTGGATGCTCGGTCGGCACGAGATCGAACCGTGTTCCGAAGATGGCCTCGACGCGCTCGTCGTCGGCAAAGTGCGATTGCAAATCGAGCAGCACCTGATTGGGGATCCCGCCCGCGTCGTTCCCGGCATTAGATTGGACCTCTTCCGCGGTGATGAAGTGATCGATCCGCTCGAGGCTATCGAGCGCCAGGTTGCGGATGCTGACCGCGAGCGAGTCGCCGGTTGAGAATGCGATGGTGACGATGATCGTCGCCAGCGTCAGCCCCATCGTGACGAGGATGGTCTGGGCGCGGCGTCGAGGCAGATTGCGTAGTCCCATCCGCACCAGGATCGGACGCTTCAGGAAGATGAACGCGACCACCGCCACAGCGACACCGGCAATCGCGACCACGATCCACATGAGGGTGATCGTTGGCAGACCGAAGAGTTCTTCCACCAGGCTCGTCCTTCAGGTGCGCCGCTAGCTGCCCAACGGCCGGTGCATGGTCTCACCTTCGATCTCGCCGTCGCGCATGTGAATCGTGCGGTTGGCGCGACGCCCGATTGCCTCGTCGTGCGTCACGATCACAAATGTCTGCTGATTGCGGCTATTCAGATCCTCCAGCAGCTCCATGACCTGGTTGGCGTTCGTGGAGTCAAGGTCGCCGGTCGGCTCGTCACCCCAGACAATCGCTGGGTCGTTGACGAGCGCACGGGCGATGGTCACGCGCTGGCGCTGTCCGCCAGATAGCTGCGCGGGTCGATGCCCCGCCCAGTCGCCGAGTCCGACCTGGACCAGCGCGTCCTGCGCACGTTCGCGTGATTCACGCTGTCCGACGCCGCTCAAGAGCAGCGGCATCTCGACGTTTTCCACCGACGACAGCACCGGCAGCAAGTTGTAGAACTGGAAGACGAACCCCATCCGTCGCGCGCGGTGGTCGGTTCGCTCGGTGTCTGGCATGTCGTGGATCGTGCGGTTCTCGATGATGATCTCACCGCGGTCGATGGTCTCGAGGCCGGACAGGCAGTTGAGCAGCGTGGTCTTGCCGCAACCAGAGGGGCCCATGATCGTCACCATCTCGCCACGCGCGACCGAAAGGGAGACGCCACGCAGCGCGTGCACCGGCTGACCTCCAGCGTCGTAGGTCTTGTGCACGTCCTCGGCGACGATGATCTCGTCGCGACTCCGGACGACGCCTTTCTGCGGCGCCGCTTCGGCCTCCAGCCCGATCGGCGAGTCACTCATGGCATCACTCCTCGTGCCGCGGGATCGGTGTGCGGCTCGATTTCAGCGTATCCGTAGTGCCTGTAGCCTGAACGTCAGCGCAGTTGCGCCCTGTTGTGGCTGTCGCCTACTGCACACCGACGACGAGCACCAATGCCGCCAAGCTGCCCCGTGCCGGGACCACAATGTGAAGGAGCCCCGCAGATGACCGACGCCCCGAGCCTGATGGACAGAGCTGACCAGTTCGCCCAGGACCTGATCGCCAACAATTTGGCCGGTCTGATGCCGATGTTCACCCCGGTCGGCATCGGCCAGGCGATGGCGATGCAGCAAGACCCGAACGCGGGCTCCGCGGTCGGCTCGACCAGCTACGAGATCGAAGATCAGGGCGACAACCTGCTGCACATCACCTTCCGCGGCCCAGAGAGCGCCGGCGGCGACGGCGCCATCTTCACCCAGTGGGTCGAAGGGCCGATGGGTTGGCAGGTCGACGCCATCGGCCGCGTCGAGGACTAACGCCTAAGTCAGGCTCAATTCGACATCGCCGATCGTCGGGAAGCGTATGACTACCTCGCGCGGGCCGGTCGGGCCGAGCGGGTGCAACGCCGCCGCGCCGGTCGTGACGACCTCGCCGGCCGAGACGGTCATTCCGCGATTGTTGATTTCGTTGATCGTGGCGACGAGCACCTCAATCGGGCGCGGACGTTCGTCGCGGCCCTCGGCGATCACCTCGCCGTCGAGCACGATCTGGCAGGGCAGCGCGGCGAGGTCGCTGGATCGCCAGTCAACGATCTCAGGACCGATGATCAGCGCCTGATTGCCCACTCCGTCGGCGGCCATGCTGGGCATCACCGCGGCGCCGCCGTAACGGTTGTTGGGCGCCTCGATCACGATGTAGGCATTGGACACCCCGTCCAACACGTCAGCCTCCGAGTGTCCGCCGTCGGACGGCGCGTAATCGCGTCCCATACGGAAGGCGACCTCGGCCTCGAGGATGCAGAAGACGAAGTCGCTCGCCGCCATCGATGCCGGCGATTCCAGCACCATGCCCTCGAAAAACGGTGCGAGCACCATGTCGCCGCCGATCACGGCCGCCTTCCAGGCAACCGCAGGTCGATGGTTGCGCGACCAACGCTCCCAATAGACACGCCCGCCATCGGCGGCTGTCTGCGGCGCGAAGGCATCAGGGATCGCTGGCAGCGGCAAGCCGTCAGCCGCCGCCTGGTCGAGGAAATCGGCGGCTTCGACAATCTGCGCCTCGGTCAAGGATTCGGACATGGTCAGCTCCAGGACAACTCGGTGGTCATGCCTCCGCAGGATAGGGCGCTAGCCTGCCGGCATGATGAACGACACACCGCGACCGATCCACGAGCTCGTCGACTTCCTGTATTCGCTCGGCACCGCCGACGTTGACCACACCGGCCACGACTTCCTCACGCACCTCCGCGCGGTCAGCGATCTGCTGGCCGAGCATGGCAACGACGCCGAGTTGGTCGCGGCCGGACTCTACCATTCGATCTACGGCACCGAGCACTTCCAGGACTTCTCGCTGCCGCTCAGCGAACGCGAGCAGGTGCGATCGTTGATCGGTGAACGCGCCGAGCGGACGGCATGGCTCAACTGCGTCATGGATCGCGCCACCTTTGATTCGGCCGTCTCGCATGCGCTCGCCGGCGAGTCGACGCTGAGCGTCAACGACCGCGAGGGCAGCCCGCCGATTGTCGTCTCCATCGAGGAGTTGCGCGATCTGGCGACCGTTCATCTCTTCGATTGGCTGGAACAGGTCGAGCGGTCGGAGCTGGGTTGGGACTACCGTCGCGGCGCTTACCGCGAGATGGCGACGTTCGTCGGCGCGGAGGCGCTGTATGCCGATGTGTTTGCTCGCGAGCCGGCGTCCACAGGCCGCTAGCCGCACACTAGACTGCGCACGCGCAGCATTGCGCCTGATCTCATTGGGAACTGGGGAGGAGTCCGCATGACTGACATTGACACCACTGCAGACAAGTATCTGCGCGACAAGTACGCCATCATCGGCGTCGGTGAGACGACCTACACGCGCGGGTCGGGCATGACCACGCGCGCGCTCGGCACCTGGGCGATCAAGAACGCGATGGACGATGCGGGCATCCCGGCCTCCGAGATTGACGGGATGATGTCGTACTCGGGCAACGACTCGACCGCCTCACCGATGCTCGCCGGCGACCTCGGCATTCGGCTCAACTTCTACATGGACGTGCAAGGCGGCGGATCGTCGTCTGAGGCGTTGATTGGACTCGCGATCGGCGCAATCGAGGCCGGCATGTGCGAGACCGTCGTCGTCTTCCGCTCGATGAATGGCTTCTCGCAGGTGCGAATCGGCGGAACGGGCGCACGTGCGTCGGTGCCGGTCGGCGGCGACGCGCTGCATTCGGCTGCGTACGGCTGGTTCTCGGCCGGGCAGAACTTTTCGCCCACCTTCATGCGTCACATGTACGACTACGGCACCACGCCCGAGCAAGTGGCGATGGTCAAGGTGATCCACTCCGAGCACGCCTCGAACAACCCGAAGGCCTACTACAAGCAGCGGGTGACGGTTGAGGATGTCGTCAACTCGCGGATGATCTGCAAGCCGCTGCACCTGCTCGATTGCTGCGTCGAGACAGACAACGCGACGGCGCTGATTGTGACATCAGTCGACAAGGCCTACGACTACCGCAACACGCCGGCGCGGATTCTGGGCGTGGCGGGCCGCGTCTGCAAGCCGCGCATCGACATGCACTTCCAGCACGGACCGATCTCAACGGTGGCCGGGCACTACATCAAGGACATCATCTACCGCAACGCGGGAGTCGGGCCGGAGGACATCCAGTGCACCGGCGCCTACGACGCGTTCACCTTCACCTCGATGCTGCAGCTCGAGGACTACGGCTTCTGCGAGAAGGGCGAAGGCGGCGACTACGTGTCGTCGGGGATCATGCGGCTGGGCGGCGAGCGTCCCAACAACACCTCGGGCGGACACCTCTGCGAGGGCTACACGCACGGGATGAACATGATCATCGAGAACGTGCGCCAGCTGCGCGGCGAGGTCGACTGTTACTGCCCGCAGGACGACAACGGCAAGCGGATTCACAGCTACAACTACGCGCCGCCGGAAGAGGGAGGCGGCTGCCGACAAGTTCCCGACCTGGAGATCACGCAGAACCTCGGCTGGGCGATGCCCGGCACGGGCTCCTCGCTGATCATGCGTAAAGGCTGATCACGGGCTAGAGACGGACACAACGACGACTTCACGAACTGGAGAGACAGATGCCGCAGGGCGAATACTTGGGGATGACGCTGACCGTCCTCGACCTGGACAACGAGAACCTGGCCTACTTCCAACACTGCGCCGATCACGACTTCCACCTGCAGCAGTGCGCCGACCCGGAATGCGCGCTGATCCGCTATCCACCAGGCACGGCCTGCCCGTGGTGCTCTGGGCGCGAGTTCAACTGGGTACCCGTCGACGCACGCGGCACGGTGCACTCATACGGCGAGGTCCACCACGCGATCCAGCCTGCCTTCCGCGAGCGCGCGCCGTACATGATCCTGCTCGTCGAGCTCGACACGCAGGCAGGCGAACCGACTGAGCACGAGGCGCTGCGCGTCGCCGGGAACCTCGTCGACGCCGACGGCAACTTCGCCGGTCCCGACCTCGTCAAGCAAGTCGGCATCGGATCAAGAATGCGGATGGTCTTCGCCGATGTCGCCGAGGGTCTGGCGCTGCCGCACTGGACGCTCGACGACGAGGCTGAGCAGCCCGAAACCCCGTGGCGCTATCCGCAAGCAGTCAACGGCGTCTGACCTGTCCCCTCTCCCCGAGGGAGAGGGCGAGGGTGAGGGCCCAAAGCGGCTCAAACAGGACATCACTATGGCTGAACCTCGTCCCATCCGATTCCTTGGCAAGGTCGCCCTGGTCACCGGCGGTGCGTCGGGGATGGGCGCGGAGTCATCGATTCGCCTCGCCCGCGAGGGCGCGGCCGTCGCCGTCGTCGGCTTGCCCGACGATCAGCGCGGCGCTGAGGTCGTCCAGCAGATTCGAGAAGACGGCGGTCAGGCGATCTACGTCGGCGCCGATGTCTCCCGCGAGTCAGACTGCGATGCGGCTGCGCAGGCGGCCGTCGACGCCTTCGGGCGGATCGACCTCTGTATTGCCGCAGCCGGCATCCTGCACGCCGACTACGTCTCAGGCGAGGTCTCTGACAGCGAGCTCGCCGCTGATCGCCGCGATGGATACCTGATCAACAAGCCGGTCGAGCTCTGGGAGAAAGTGCTCTCGGTCAATCTGACCGGCGTGATGCTGACCAACCGTGCTGTCGCGCGTCGGATGATCGATCAGGGTGAGGGCGGCTCGATCGTCAATATCTCGTCGGGCGCGGCCAAGATTCCGATGCCAGGCTCGGCCGAGTACTCGGTGTCCAAGACTGGTGTCTGGATGCTGACGCGTGTCCTCGCGCAGGAGTTGGCGCCGCACGACATCCGCGTCAACACCGTCGCTCCCGGCGTGATTGACACGCCGATGGCGCTCGCGCTGTCGCAGGATGAGGAACGCCGCGCCGCGTTTGAGCGGTTTGTGCCGCTCGGCCGACTGGGCGAGGCGGCGGACATCGCAGAGGCGTCGCTGTTCCTCTTGAGCGACTACGCCGGCTACATCACCGGCCAGATTCTCCATCCTGACGGTGGCCTGTTCACCGGCTGATTTCCGCAAGCGACCCATACGCCAGGAGCGACGACATGCCATTCCCCCCAGAAACGTCACTGAATCGATTCGACGGCAAAGTCGCCGTGGTCACCGGCGGCGCCAGCGGGATGGGACGCGAGGCCGCGATTCGGCTCGGCCGCGAGGGGGCGTCGGTGATCGTCGCCGGACTGGCCGACGATGAGCGCGGTGCTGAGACCGTGTCGCTCGTCGAGGCTGCCGGTGGTCAGTCGCTCTACGTCGGAGTCGACGTCACGCGCGAGGCAGAGTGCGAGGCCATGGCGCAGGCGGCGATTGACAACTTCGGACGGCTCGATCTCTGCATCGCCGCGGCCGGCATCTCACACGCCGGCTACGTGTCGGGTGAGGTCACCGAGGGCGAGCCGCTGCTCGGCGGACGCGGCCGTCACGTGCTGGACAAACCCGTCGAGTATTGGGAGAAGGTCCTCGCCGTCAATCTGACCGGCGTGATGCTGACCAACCGCGCTGTCGCGCGGCGCATGATCGACCAGGGGCAAGGCGGCTCAATCGTCAACATCTCCTCTGGCGCGGCCAAGGCCCCGATCCGCGGCATGGCCGACTACTGTGTCTCCAAAACTGGCGTCTGGATGCTGACCCGCGTACTTGCGCTCGAGCTGGCCGCGCATCAGATTCGCGTCAACACGGTCGCGCCCGGACTGATCGACACGCCGATGACCCTAGCCGTCACGTCCGACGAGGAGCGCCGACAGCGGCGGATCGAGGCGATCCCGCTCAACCGGCTCGGTGAACCAGCGGACATCGCGGAATCGGCGCTCTTCCTGCTCAGCGACCAGGCGAGCTACATCACGGGACAGATTCTGCACCCTGACGGCGGCATCTTCGTCGGCAGCTGATGTCAACCGCCGTCGCCGACTGGCGGTACGCTATCCCTGATGTTCACATTGGCGGTTCAGCAGTTGCTGACGAAGAAGCTGCGCAGCGCGCTGACCGTGCTGGGCTTCGGCGTCTGCGTCAACCTCTACATCGTGGTGACCACCGTGATGCGGTTTATCACCGATGACCTCGACTTGCAGGTACAGCGATTCACCGGCGTGCTCTTCGTCCAGTCGCGTGGACTGGCCGGCCTGTCCGGGATTGAATGGCCGCCCATCTCCTCAACCATCTCCGTCGAAGAGGCGGACCAGGTGCTCGACGATCCCGCGGTCGATCAGGCGCGTTCGACCAAGATTTCGTTTGCGGCGCTCGCCCCGCCTCCGTATCCGACTGCGCCGCCTGAAGCGCTGTTGGTCGGGATTGAGGAAGGCAAAGAGGACGTGTTCCTCAATGGCGCGACTCCTGCCGCGGGACGCTGCGACTTTCCGACTCGGAACGGCGCGGAGGGCGCGCCGCCGGCGATTCTCGGCGTGCTCGCGGCGCGTCACTTCGCGCCAGTTGCGTCGATGACCACGGAAGTGCCCTCTCCAGTGGGGCCGATTGAGCTGGCGGCGCTCGGCAGCACGATCTCGGTGCGCGGTCAGGAGTTCGAGGTGCAGGGCATCATCGAACCGGAGACGAACCAGCTGCTGCGTTCAGCCGTGATGGTGCCGCTGCCGGACGCCCAATGCGTGTTGCAGTCGCCGCGCTCCGTGACCGCCATGCTCGTTTCACCCAAGCGGGCGTCCGATATCGAGCCGCTGCAAACCACGATCGAGTCCAGCCATGCGGAACTGATGGTGATCTCGGACAAGCAGCTCGCCGAGAACGCGCGCAAGCTGCTCGACCGCGTCAACCAGTTGTTTGATGTCGTGCGCTGGACCTCCGTCTCCGTCGCCGCGCTGTTGATCGCGATTGTGATGTTCGTCTCGGTGCTGGAACGCACGCGCGAGCTGGGCACCCTGCGAGCGATCGGCGCATCCAGACGCTCTCTGCTGTCGCTGATCCTGTCCGAGTCGGCTGGATTCGCCCTGGCCGGCTCGCTCGTCGGCGTGCCAATGTCGCGGATCGTGATTCGCCAGGCGCTCGGCTCCGACGCAGTGGGTCTGCGTTCGCGCAAGATTGAGTGGGGCGCGGCCGGCATCCTCAGCGTCTGCTCAATGATCGCCGCGCTGATGCCCGCCTATCGCGCCGTCCAGGTCGACCCGATCATCGCGCTGCGTTACGAATGACCGAAGTCAGTCCGACCTCGAAGGCCAAGCGAGAACCACTGATCTCAGTGCGCAATCTCGAACGCGTGTACCGCCTGGGCGAACAGACCATCCACGCGCTGCGACCGCTCGACCTCGAGATCCATCAAGGTGACTTTATCGCCATCGCGGGTCCGTCCGGCTCTGGCAAATCGACGTTGTTGCAGCTGCTCGGCCTGGTCGACTCGCCAACGCACGGCGAGGTGCGCGTGCGCGACCGCTCGGCGCAAGAACTCGGCGGGGAACAGCGCGCGGCGCTCAGACTGCGCACCTTGGGGTTCGTGTTCCAGGCATTCAACCTCCTGCAGATGCTGACCGCTCGGCAGAATGTGGAGATCGCGCTGGCGTTGGCTGGCGTGCCGCGCCGCCAGCGACGCAACCGGGCCGTGGAACTGCTGAGCGCCGTCGGCCTCGCTCAGCGGTTGGAGCATCGCCCGCTGCAGCTCTCGGGCGGCGAACGCCAGCGCGTCGCGATCGCCCGAGCGCTGGCCAACAACCCGGATGTGATCCTGGCCGACGAGCCGACGGGCAACCTCGACTCTCAGACCGGCCGCGAGATCGTCTCGCTGTTGGAGGACCTCAACCGAGCCGGGCAGACCATCGTGATGGTCACCCACAATCTGGAGATCGCGCGCCGCGCCAGCCGTCTGTTCCTGATGCGCGACGGCGGCATCCGCGAAGTCGATCCGTCCGCTGCGCGCACGGAAGAGTAGCCGTTACCCTGCGGTCAGCGACGGTGATCGCGCCCGCGCCGCCAGCATGGAGGACACGTGACGCAGCAGCAGGACCAACCCGATGCTCTGCCGCTCGACGCGCCGGACTTCTGGCCCGAGGCGTTGGATCTGATCCATGCCGCGCCGATTGCGCTACTCGCAACGGCGCATGGAGCGCAACCGCACGTGCGGCCGGTCACGCCTGCCTACGTCGGCCTGGACGCCTACGTGCTCACCTCGCAGGGCGCACCGAAGATCAATCAGATCGAGGGCAACGACCGCGTCGAGCTCTTGCACTGGACCGCCGACTTCCGCCACCTGAATCTGGCTGGCCGCGCCGAGATCTCATTCGACGTTGAGAAGATCGTAGAGGTCGCTCCGTACTTCCCATACGTCGTGGACGACTTCTTCGGTCCGGACCTACGGCCGCCGGCGCTGATCAAGATCAGGCTGAGGCGCGTCTCAATCACAACGTTCAAAGACATCATCGCCGACAAACTGCCCAGAATCTGGCGCGCGTCCAGCTGACGCGGAGAGGATGAGAGGTTGCCGCCATGCGCATCGCCCTGATTGGTCAAGCCCCGTTTGGCGCCGCGATCCTTGAGCGGCTGCTGGCCGATGGCCACGAGATTTGCGGCGTCTTCACGCCGCCCGAGCGTGAAGGCGGCCGCCCCGATCCGCTCGCCCAGGCTGCCCGCGACGCCGGCATCACGCTCGTCCAGCCGCGCCGTTGGCAGCGTCGCGGCGTCGTCGACGAAGAGGTCATCGCGCAGTACGAGGCCACCCAACCAGAGCTGAACGTGATGGCGTTCGTCACCCAGATCATTCCGTCGAGGGTGCTCGAGTTTCCGCCGCGCAAGACGATTCAGTACCACCCGTCAATCCTCCCCAAGCACCGCGGCCGATCAGCGATCAACCACTCCATCTTGCAGGGCGACACGATGACGGGCGTCACCATCTTCTGGGTCGACGAGGGTCTGGATACCGGCCCGATCCTGCTTCAGCGATCCTGCCCGATCGGCCCCGACGCGACGATCAATGAGGTCTACCGCGAACACCTCTTCCCGCTGGGCGTCGAGACGATGTCAGAGGCGGTCAGCCTCGTCGAGGCGGGACAAGCGCCGCGCCACGTCCAGAACGAAGACGACATGACCTATGAAGGTCCCTGGGAAGGCGACATCGCGCAGATCGACTGGTCGCAGGATGCCCAGGCGGTGCACAACTTCATCCGTGGCTCCGACCGCGCACCGGGCGCTTGGAGCACGATCAACGGCAACAGAGTCACCCTGCTCGGTTCAACGCGGGCCAGTCACAGCGGCGGGCAGGCAGGCCAGGTGGCATCGATTGATGCATCGGGCATGACCATCATCTGCGGCGACGGCGAGTCGATCCGGGTGAGTACGTTGGCTGTGGGGCGCGACCGTCAGGAAGCGCACGAATGGGCCTCGGCCAACAGCGTTGAGGCTGGCGCAACGTTCGAGCGGGTCGACACGGAGTGAGCGGTCCGGACGGATGACCTAGGTCATGTCCTGCACACGCTTGCCCGAGTCCACGAGCGGCGCGAAGCGGGTCTTGCTGAGCGGATCGTTGCGCGACGACTTCTCCCAAGCCGCGTCCACCATTTTGGCGTACTTGGGATGCATCTCGGCCATCTTCGTGTTCTCGTCCTTGATGAATGCCGTCCGGGCAATCAGCCGCTCCACGGCCTCCGCTGAATCGCACGCCTCACAGACGGGCGGCGGCGAGTCCATCTTGCGAGTGAAGTGTTCCCACTCGACGCCGCAGGTTCGGCAGGCGTACTCGTAGATCGGCATGTCGCGCTCCTGACGGCACCGTCCGTTCGACGGCTCTGATCCGATGGTACGATCTTCATGGGACTCTCGCACCTGTCGGACTGAGGAGGCGCCTCGTGTACGGACTGCGGACGATGATCCTGGTCGTGCTGATGGCCGGCCTGATGATGGTCGCAGGCTTCGCCGTCGCCGGCGAGATTGGCCTGATCGTGATGTTCGTCATCGCTGTCGGCGTCAACTTCTACAGCTACTTCAACTCGCACTCGATGGTCCCCAAGCTGATGGGCGGCCAACTGGTCACCGCCACAGAGGCGCCCGAGCTGTACCGCACCATCGAGCGCGCCGCCTGCCAGGCCAAGATGCCCTTCAAGCCTGAGCTGCTGGAACAGTTCACGTTCGAACACTTGGAAGCTCGCTGTTCGGGACATTGCCGCGCCGGCGACTGTCCGCGCCACATCCCTGACGTCTTCATCATCGACACGCCAATCCCCAACGCGTTCGCAACGGGTCGGCATCCCAAGCATTCCGCCGTCGCGGCGACGACCGGGATCATGGGACTGTTGACGCAACGAGAGTTGGCCGGCGTCATGGCGCACGAGTTGGCGCACATCACCAACCGTGACACGCTCTGGTCCACGATCGTTGCCTCGATGGCCATGGTCATTACCTTCGTCGCGATGTTGGCCCAGTGGATGCTGATCATCGGGTTCATGTTCGGCGGCGTCGGGGGACGAGACGACAACGGCGGCGGCGCGGGACACCTCGCCGGGGCACTGATCGTGGCGATCATCGCGCCGCTCATTGCCGGGCTGATCCAGATGGCGGTCAGTCGCCAGCGAGAGCTCAAGGCTGACGACACGGGAGCGCGACGCTGCGGAGACCCGGAAGCCCTCGCCTACGCGCTCATGAAGATGGAGCAAGGCGTCCGCACGCCTGAATCGCGCTACGCCGCCGAAGAAATGAAAACGGCCGAAGCGGCCAATCACATGTTCATCGTGAACCCGCTGGCAGGCGGCGCAGGTCGATTCTTCTCGACGCACCCACCAACGGAGCAGCGAGTCGAGCGTCTGCGCAAGATCGGCGAGGACATCGGCCGCCCGTTCTAATGGCTGACCTCTCTGCGCAAGACGTCGAGTCGAACGCCAGACTCTTGCTGGAGGAGGCGCGTTGGCGTCGTGATGATCAGGTTGCTCGTCAGGCCGGGCTCAATCAACGGTTGGCGACGTTGTTCGCGCTCAACTTCGCGGTGCTTGCGCTTCTTGGCGCGTCCCTGAGATTCGGCGACCTCCCGCTGCCGACATTCGTCGAGATCGTCATCTATGTGACCATCTCAAATCTCCTGTTGAACATCGCGATTCTGTTGTGGGGGCTCAAGGCCGGGAGCTTTGTCCGGAGCCCGAACCTCGATGCCATGACAGCCTTGGTCCGCCAAGGGACCAATGTGTCAGAGCTGACGTTCTGGACCGTGGCGCGAATCATGCGTGTTGTCGAGCGAAACGAGCCAGGTCTCACGAGCAAGGCAAAGTGGGCCGGGCGGGCGACAGTCGCATCTCTGCTCGCAGTCGTTCTCGTCGCCCTCGCGATTGCGCTCACGAGCCACTATGGGGCGGCCGCGTGACTCGCCCTTGCCCTATCGGGGTCCGTTAGTCCGACTTCAAGTACTTCTTCCACCATGGCTCCCCGATCCCGAAGAACTCCTTCAGCTTGTCCATCAGGGAGCCATCTGGCGGCATTTCGTCGAACGTTCCGACGGGGCCGAAACCATGCTCTGAGATGAGGTCGATGGGGCCAGGTGGAGGAAGCGGCAAGCCTGTGTCGTCGGCCTTGATGTCGTGGAGTTGCTGTTTGGACATTGGTATTCCTCGTGTCAAATGGTATCAGTCCTCGCCCGATGAGCGTTCGATGCTTTCCCGCAAGCCTCGCACTTCTTCTCGGAGGATGGCGAGTTCATTGAGGATTTGCTGCTGGTCTTCGTCTTGGTCTTGCTCGACGAACCAGGCGGCGATGGTGGCCGTCACCATTCCGAGCAAGGCGAATCCCAGCAGGGTGACGATCGCGCCGACGATGCGTCCGAAGACTGAGTTGGCTTCTTTGACGCCGTCGCCGGTGGCCATGGTGTGGAGGGTCCACCAAAGCGCTGAGTCCCAACTCTGCACTTCGCTGTCGGCGCCCTGCTCAGCCATCCAGATGGCGATTGTGGCGCCGAGCATGATCGTCAGGGCGAGAATCACCGTGCCGCGGACGCCGCGGCGGTCGAGCAGCTCCCAGATTCTGGCTACGACCACGACTGCGCGTAGGACTCGCAGCGGTCGGAAGAATGGAACGACAACGATGAGGACGTCGATCCAGTTGCGTCGGAGGAAGTTGCGACGATCTTCTGCGAGCCACAGTCGTCCAGCGAGGTCGACCGCGAACACGAACCAGATGCCGAGGTCGGCATAGAAGATGACGCGCTCGGTACTGGCGTCGAGGTCGTCGAGCAGTGGAAAGAGGATCAGTGGCAGCATCGCCGCGGCGAGGATGAGCAGCGGGAGGTTGCTGCGCTGCTCCCATCGCTGGAGGAGTCGGTCGTTGCGTCCCACCCGGAACTGTCGCAGCGTTGCGCGGAAGTCGGCGGGTTGGGACGATTGTGGCTGATCCATTGTGTTGATGCGCTAGCGGAGGCTCGAGCGCATCGTCTCCCAGGCCGAACGCGCATCCTCGACGGAACCCTCATCCTCGATCGTCGAGATGTCGCCAGGGTCAGTGTCGAGGGTGACGGCTTTGAGGACTCGCCGCATAATCTTGCCGGAGCGGGTCTTCGGGAGTGCGTCGACGAAGTTCAGTTCCCCAATCACCGCGACAGGCCCAAGCTCGCCACGAATGGTCTGGAGGATTTCGGTCTTGAGGTCGTCGCTCGTTTGGAAGCCGGCCTTGAGCACCACGAAGGCGGAGATCACCTCGCCGCGGAGCTCGTCGGGGCGGCCAGTCACGCCAGCCTCGGCCGCGCCTGGATGTCTGAGGATGGCTGACTCAACCTCGATGGTGCCGATCCGGTGCGCGGCGATCTTGATGATCTCGTCGGCGCGGCCAGAGAACCAGACGTAGCCGTCCTCATCGACGGAGGTCGCGTCGCCGGTGAAGTAGACCTGGCGTCCCGGCACTTTGCCCCAGTAGTCGGTCTGATAGCGCTCAGGCTCACCCCAGAGTCGTGCGGTCAGGCCCGGGAACGGCCGCGTGATGGCGAAGATGCCCTTGTCATCGGCGGACAGCTCGTCGCCTTCGGGCGACAACACGACGCCCTCAACGCCGGGTAGCGGTATGCCGGCCGAGCCAGGTTTGATTGGCAGCATCTGAATCCCGTACGGGTTGCCGACAATCGGTCCGCCCGTCTCCGTCTGCCACATGTGATCGAGCACTGGAATCTGGTCGCCGAAGACCTCGTGCTGGAACCACTCCCAGGCGGGCGGGTTGAGCACTTCCCCGGCTGAGAACGTGCGCGTCAACGACGACATGTCGACCGACTCTGCCGGCTCGGTGCCCGAACGCATGAGCAGCCTGATCGCCGTCGGCGAGGTGAACATCCCGGTGACGCCGTGGTCTTCGATGATCTGGTAGAACGTCGACACATCGGGGTAGTCGAGCGCGCCCTCGTAGGCGATGGTCGTCGCTCCGGACAGCAGCGGTCCGTAGACGATGTACGAGTGGCCCACCACCCAACCGATGTCGGAGGTCGCCCACCAGACGTCCTCGGGCTGAATGTCGAACACCCAGTCCGCCATGCTGGCGATCCAGACGGGATATCCGCCGTGCGTGTGGACGCAGAGCTTTGGCCGGGCGGTGGTACCTGACGTGGCGAGGATGTACGCGGGATCGTTGGCTTCCATTGGCGTCCATGAACCGTCGCCGCCCTCGCCGGCCGCGAGGAAGTCCTCCCAGCTCATTTCGGCGTCGCCGCCGATGTTCGGACTGTCGGCCAGACGCCGTTCGACGACGACCGTCTCGACGAACTCGTTCGCGCCCTCATTCTCGAGCGCTCCGCGGACGAAGTGATCGAGCGGGACGTTGCGGCCGCGACGGTAGGTGGAGTCGGTGCAGAAGATCGCTTTGGCCTGGGAGAGCTTGATTCGCTCGGCAATGGCGCCGGCGCCGAAGCCAGCGAAGATGACCAGGTGGACAGCGCCGATCCGGGCACAGGCCAGCATGAGCGCGATGGCCTCGAAGTTGGTCGGCATGTAGATGGCGACCCGATCTCCGCGCTCGATGCCGATGGCCCGCAGCGAGGCGGCCATTCGCTCGACCTGCCGCAGCAGCTGCGCGTAGGTGAAGACTCGCTGCCCGCCGGTCTCGTCCAGGCAAATCAGCGCGGCGCGCCCGCCGTTGCCGTCGGCGACCTGCGCGTCGAGACAGGCGTAGGCGAGATTCGTCTCGCCGCCGATGAACCAGCGGAAGGCCGGCACCTCGCCCGGTGTCCACTCGAACACCTCATCCCACTCGCGGAACCAGGGAATGCGCGATGCCGCTTCTGACCAGAACGCATCCGGTTCATCGAGCGCACGGCGCTGAATCTCCCGAACGATTGGACCAACGAGATCGATCTCGGATGCCATCAACCAACTCCAACCCAGTCTGCGCAGGACGAGCGTGCGAATGCTGTATGCGGAGGGTATCAGCGGCGCGGGAGATCCCGATGAATGACGCGATCTTTGAGGAGAGGGTGCTGGACGACGGCACCGCGCACAGGCTCGACTGGATGGAGCCAGCCGATCTCACGTGGCCGTGCGCAAATCGCTACAGTGGCTGTGAAGGAGGGCAACATCATGCTCACGAAGCTGTTCTTCATTGGTGTCGGAATTGTGCTCGCGGCCACCATCGGAGGGGGGGGGGTGAGCGCGTCTGACGAGTTTGGCCTAGATGACTACTACGCCTGCCTAGACGAAACCAATACTGACGGATCTTGGAAGTACACCCTCGAGGAGTGCTACGAGAAACTGATTCGAACTTACTCATTCGATAACCCCAGGGTCGGGGAACAGGTTGACGTCAACTTGCACGACGGCAGCTCGGTCAATGTCACAGGGACCGTGACCCTCACCTCAACCGACATCGCCCAGGCCAACTGCAACATGACCGGTAACGGCTGCGCTATCTTCGACGCGATGGTCCCCCAGTGGATGAAAGACGCAAACCCCGGTGTCTACCCGGACTGACGCCTTGCGGGAGTCTGCCCCCAGCCTTGATCGGCAGGCCGGCTGAAGAAGCGGGCGGCGCGGGGTGCCTAGAGCGAAGAACGGCCGCCCGTAATCTGCACCTCAGGAATCTCGTGACCCGCCGCCGCTTCCAACGCTGACAACGTCGCCAGGAACGACTGCTCGCCGAGACCCTGACTGAGCGCTCGCAGATACGTCTGGTGCGCGGCGTTGGCCACAGGCATCGGGACGTGGTTGGCGCGCGCCGCCTCGAGCGCGAGCGAGACGTCCTTCTCGGCCAGGCGGAGCGTGAAAGAGGGGTTGTCGAAGCGCTTGCCGATCAGGTACGGAGCGAGCCCGACATAGGGCCGTGCCGTGCCAAGTCGCAGTTTCTCGACCATGTCCTCGGGATCGAGGCCTGCTTTGGCGCCGAGCACCAACGCCTCCTGCACAATCTGGTTCCCGCAGAGGATGATCACGTTGTTCAGCAGCTTGAACAGACAGCCCGAGCCCGCCTCGCCGAGATGGAAGATGTTCTCGCCAATCGCATCAAGCAGCGGACGCACTCGCTCGAAGGCGGCCTCATCGCCGCTGCCGAGCACGGTCAGGGTGGCGGCCTCCGCACCGGGTACGCCTCCGGTCACTGGCGCATCGATGTATGAGACGCCCGCATCGGCTTCCAGCTGAGCCAGCCGACGCACGGTGGTGATCGAGTTGCTGGACAGATCGACATGCACGTCGCCCCGCGACGCGCCGGCCAGAATGCCCTCGGCGCCGGTGATCGCCGCTTCGATCTCAGGCGGACCTGGCAGCGAGGTGATCACCACCGAACAGCGCGACGCAACATCCGCGCAGCTCTCGGCAGACTCCGCGCCGAGCTCAAGCAGGTTCTCCATCGCCTCAGGACGCAGATCGAAGACGACGAGTTGATGCCCCGCCGCAATCAGGTTGCGGGCCATCGGATTGCCAATGTTGCCGGTGCCGATAAAGCCGATTCGCTCGTCGCGGACGTTGCTGGTCATGTCGCGCCTCCATCTGTCGATCGCTCAATGCCGGCGCCCGCCTCGAGCGCCAGAATGGTCGTGTAGTGGGCGAGGTCGTCGTCGCCGGCCGCCAACGCTTGCAGGTATGTCTGATGAGCCGCACTGACGGCCGGCATCGGCACCGCGAGCTCGCGCGCGAAGTCGAGCGCCAGCGTGACATCCTTCGCCCCAATCGTGAGGGTCGATGTCGGATCCTCAAAGTCGCGCTCGAGGAAGATATCGGCAGCGCCCATGAAGGGCCGTGCGGTGCCCAAGCGCAGCTTCTCGACCAGGTCGGCGAGGTCGAGTCCAGCCTTCTGGCCCAACACGAGCGCCTCCTGGACGATCATGTGCGCGCAGAGCGAGATCGTGTTGTTGACCAGCTTGTAGCGGACCCCCATGCCGGCGTCGCCGAGATGCAGTACATGGTCGCCGATCGCTTCGAGCATGGGCCGTACCCGTTCAAAGGCCTCGACGTCGCCGCTGCCGAGGACGGTGAGCGTGCCGTCGGACGCTCTGACCACTCCGCCCGTGACTGGAGCGTCCAGATAGACGACGCCAGCTGCCGCTTCGAGCTCGGCCAGACGCAGCGCGCCCGAGACCGACTTCGTGCTCAGATCCACGTGGATATCACCCGTTGCCGCCGCCGCCAACAGACCCTCGTCGCCCTCCACAACCCTTGCGAGCTGCGGATCACCCGGCAGCGAGGTGAAGACCACCGAGCATCGGCTGGCAATCTCCGCCGGGCTCTCCGCTGACTCCGCACCCAGCTCGAGCAAGTTCTCCATCGCCTCGGGACGCAGATCGAAGATGACGAGCTGATGCCCCGCGGCGATCAGGTTGCGAGCCATCGGATTGCCGATGTTGCCCGTGCCAATGAATCCAACACGTCGGTCGCGTTCGCTGTCAGGCATGTTTCACTCGCCCCAGAGGTCGCTCTCACCCTCGATCGCGCGCCACATGTACCAGCTGCCGACCGAGCGGAAGGGCGCCCACTTCTGGCCAATCGCCAGGGCCTCCTTGGGCGTCGGCATCGCGTCCAAACCGTAGGCGATCTGCATGCCCTTGCGCACGCCCAGGTCGCCGGTCGGCAGGATGTCGGGCCGGCCCAGGTGGAACATCAAATGCATGTGCGCGGTCCATTCGCCGACGCCTCGCACAGTGGTCAACGCCGCAATCACCGCGTCGTCTGACATGCGGCTCATCCGCGAGAACTGCAGCTGACCGCTCGAGACGCGCTCGGCGAGGTCGCGGAAGTATGACATCTTCTGCCGCGAGATGCCGCAGGCGCGGAATTCCTCGTCCGACGTCGCCAGGATCTGATCGGGCGTGGGCGTGGCGGCCTCATCGCCGTAGAACGCAAACCACTTGCGCTGGATCGCCGACGCCGCACCGCCGGCCAACTGCTGAAAGAGGATGGATCGCACCAGCGCTGACCACGGATCGGGCGAGGGCCGCGGCTCGTAGCTGCCGAACTGGTCGATCAGCCGGGCGAGCACCGGATCAGCCGCTCGCAGGTGTGCCGACGCCTGGCGAACCGAAAACTTCCGCCGAACCGGGGCCATCGGCTACCCGCTCCAGCCATTCCAGTGCAGGAATGTCTCGAGCGGCTTGCGCGTGACGGGTCCGAAGTTGGCGTCTGGGTGGCCCATCGGGATGATGGCCACGGGCCGCGCGTTGTCGGGAATGCTGAGCTCGGCGCGCAAGTCATCCATGATGCCTTCCTGCGGCGTCGTGAGGACGGTGCCCAGGCCTTCCGCGCGCGCCGCAAGCATCAGGTTCTGGATGCTCGGATAGATGCTGCTGCCTGCGATCAGGCCGTCGGCCGCGGGCGACTCAGGCCGCACCAGGCAGGGGATGATCCAGACCGGCGCAGCGGCGAAGTTGTCGAACAGGTTGAACGCCCCGGTCAGCATCCGGCGCTGAGTCGGATCGGGCAGCTGTGATGGGTCGGGTCGATCGGCCAAGCCCGCTGTGAACCAATTGCGAATCGCTTCCGCCAACCGCTCGCGGATGCCGTCGTCGGTCACGACCAGAAATCCCCACGGCTGCGAGTTGCTGCCGCTCGGCGCCCAACACGCGGCCTGGATGATTCGTTCAATCACGTCGCGGTCGACCGGTTGGTCGGTCCAGCGGCGAATTGCCCGCTGCGTCTGCATCACTTCGTAGATGTCGGATGTCTTGCTCATGTGGCAGCCCTCTCAGCGCGCTTGTCGCTCCAGGTCAGCAGACGCCGCATCGCGCGCGCCGCGTCTCGGATGCTGTAGTAGACCGGCAGGCCGGCCTCGGACATCATGCCTGCCATTTCGGCATTCATGCGGCCCGAGCTGTGGTCGAGTTGGATCGGCACCACGACTGACAGCGCGATGCCGTGCCGCTCGCGTGCCGACGCAATCTGCTCGATCATCCCGCGTCGAGCCTCAATCTGGTCGAGGTCGTAGCGGTTGACGCCCCAGTTCATGCCGACCTGCATGATGATCGCATCAACGCTGGGATCCTCTGCCACCGCATCCAACGTTGGCTTGAGGCTGCGCCCGTCCCAGAGGGACATCGTGTCGACGGGATTGCGGATGCCCGTGCCGGCGAGCGGGGTCACGTCGCCGAGTCGACGCAGGGTGTCCTCGCTGAGCGCAGGCAGCTCCAGACCCTCCCGCTCGACATCGTCCGCGCCCTGGACCGATATGCCGCCGCCGCCCACCACCAGTCCGATCCGCGGGCCGGCGGGAACGGCTCGGAATCGCCAGCCGACGAGCAGGTCGACCATCTCCTGCATGTTGTGGACGAGCACGGCATTGGTCTGCCGCGCGGCTGCCGACCAGATCTGTCCGGAGCCTGCCAGGGAAGCGGTGTGTGACTGGGTCGCGCGGCTGCCGGAGGGCAGCAGCCCGCCTTTGAGGATGGCCACTGGCTTCTCGGCCGCCGCGTGACGCAACGAGCGGAAGAACTGCCGCGCGTCTTGCATGCCCTCGATGTATGCGCCGATCAACTCTGTCTGCGGGTCTGCGGCGGCGTAGTCAATCAGCTCCGACGCGGACACATCAATCGCGTTGCCGAACGAGACGACTTTCGAGAATCGCAGCCCGCGCACCGCTCCGTTGTAGGCGGCATCGTTCGCATTCGTCCCCGACTGAGAAAAGAACGCCACCGGGCCGGAATCGGTTGGCAGCTCCTGCGCAAAGGAGACGCGTCCGTCGGGCACGTAGAGGCCCATGCAGTTGGGGCCGATCAGGCGAATACCCAGCTCCGCCGCGCGAGACCTCAGCTGCTCCTGCAGCTCGAGTCGGTCGCTCATACCGGTCTCGGCAAATCCTGCGGTGAAGAGGTGGATCGATCTCACCCCAGACTTAGCGGCGACCTCCAGCATCGGCAGAACGTACTGCGCGGGGATCGCGCTGATCACGTGGTCAACGGGGCCTGGAATATCGGTCAACCGCGCGTAGCAGGGCAGACCATCGATCTCCGTCGCCTTCGGATTGACTGGATAGATGTTGGGCTGCCCGGCGTCTGTGAGCGAGGCGATCCAACCGCCCGGACCGCGGGCGCTGCTGCTGTCGCGGGATGCGCCGACGACGGCCACGCCGCGCGGATAAAAGATCGGATCGAGCGGATGCGGCGCCGCGTGTTGGGTCATGGGATGCTCAACCGGCCGTGCTGCAACCACCGGCAGCCAACGGCTCCGGTGCGTCGTCGTGGAACTCGTCGAAGAACTGCTCGATGGCGCGCGCCTCGGCCGTTGCCAGAGGCAGCCGCACACCCCAGGCGACCAACATGATCGGGCTGCCCAACGCTCCATACGGAGCCTGGATCACGTAATCATTGTCATTCAGGTGGTTGGAGGCGATTTCTGTGAGCGAGGCCAGGCCGTCGTCCGACAACTCAGTCGGCGCGTACCACAGCACGACCGCTCCATGTTCCATGGCGTGCACGACCATCTCGAATGTCGGGGTCGCGCTGTAGATGCCGCAGGCGAGCGGAATCGGCGAGTGCTCTTCGCCGTACGGGGGAATGACGGTGTAGTCCGCCGTCTCCCCGACGGGCAGATGAATCTGCACGGATGTCGTGTGCTCGTTGTCGTAGACTTCAAGCTCGGCGCGGTCACGGATATTGACATAACTTTCACCGGCGCCGTCGGAGCACGCTGCCGCCACCAATGCCAACGCGACCGCGGCCAACGCGAGCGTCCTGGCTCCCCGCGTGCTCATCGTTGAGTGTTCCCCGCTGAAATGACCGAGTCTCCGCGCTCGAGACGATAGCGGTCGTAGTAGCCGTCGGGCGCGTTCTGCATGAACGAGCTGATCTGCTCGTTGCCGTCGGAGTCCCAGGCGAGCACCGGCAACAGTGTCCGCCAGGCGGCCACGACGATGGTCGCACCCTCGTACTGCTCGCCGATGCCCTCCAGCGGCACGACGGCCAGGCGCTCGCGGAATTGGCGCAAGCTCTGCATTGCGCCCAGCAATCCGCCCGGATCATCCGCGGATGTGTAGACCTCAGCGTCGTAGTAGATCACCACACCGCCACGCTCGAGCAGCGGCAGCATCTGGGCAGGCGACGGAATGGCCTCCGCGTCGGGCAGGTAGACCTCTGCGGCTGCGCCTTCGGCGGGCTGCGGCCCGGACGTCGGCGGATACGAGTTGTACGCGTCGAACGTCTCGCCCTCGCCCAAATGGCGTCGACCCTGGTCGGGGAAGTTCTGCACGCCCTCGACGCGGAGCACCTCATCCGGCGGGAAGATCAGCTGCATGGCGAAGACGGCGATCATCGCGACCAGCAGTCCACCGAGCAGCGCGACGGACATGCGCGGCATGCCGAAGAGCGTGCGGCGCGGCGGCTCTTGGGTCGCGGCGGCGCCAGATCGGCGTCCGCCACCTGGACCGCGCGACTCGTCATCGACGGCCGCGTCCGTCTGCCGTCCCACTTCGGACTCGCCACTTGCGCCCGCGGGACGTGCCGGCCGGCGTCGACGGCGGCGGCGGCGCGGCTGTTGATTGCTCATTGTGCGACTCCTGCGGCGACGAGCATGCCCAACTCCTCTGTACTCAGCCCCAACTCTGCGCAGAGCAGCTCGGACGTGTGCTCACCGAGCAGCGGCGCACGCCGACCATGCTGCCACGGCGTCTCGCTCAAGACATAAGGCGCGCCTGGAAACGTCACCGTTCGACCGTGCTCCTCATGCTCCACGTCTACGAAGAACCCACGTGCGTGCCAATGCTCGTCGGACAGGCACTCGTCCGGCGTTCTGATGATGCTCCATGCGGCCCCGGCTGCCTGTGCGCCAGCGTATATCTCTTCCGCCTCGTTCGCCGCAATGAACTCGGCGATGTCGGCCAACATCATCGCGACGCTGGGCTGTTGAAGTCCCAGCTGCCGCTTGCGACCGTCGAGCAACTCGACGTCGGAGAGATGCTCGCCCATGCCCTTGGACTGAATGAATCCCACCAGACTCAGCCAGCTGGCCTCCGAGCGAGGCATGCCGAAGATGTTGATCAGCCGCCCATCCGCCGTCGGATACTGCCACGGTTCGGTCGGCTGCGGACCCGCATGGCGTCCGGCCTGGCGGATCAGCGGATGCTGCTCGTAGAGCGCCCACGGCGCCGATGACTCGATGGTGAATCCCATGCACTCGTGCATGGACACGTCCAGGTGCTGGCCGAGTCCACTCGACTGACGCTCGTACAACGCCGCGCAGACCCCGGTCGCCGCGTAGTAGCCGGCGATATGCGATGCATGGTGCTCCGTCGGTCGAATCGGCGGTGTGCCAGGAATGTTGTCGTATCCGCAGCTGCCCATCGGCCCGCCGAGTGCCAGTCCGACAGCGTCCGACCACGCGAAATCACGCCACGGTCCCGTCTGTCCGAACGGCGTCAGGCTCAGGACGACGAGTTCTGGCACGTGCTCGGCCAACGCCAGCGGATCGAAGGGCCGATCGCGGCCGGGTTGCCAGGTCTCCAGCACCACGTCCGCCGACTCTGCCATCTGCAAGAAGACATCGAGTCCGTCGTCCGAGAAGAGGTCCAACACCACCGATCGCTTGCCGCCCGCGTAGTGCCACCAGTAGAGGCTGCGCTCGAGTCCCGGCTGATCGTCGAGGAACGGGCCGATCGAGCGTCCGGCGCTGCCACCGGGCGGTTCGATCTGGATCACGTCCGCGCCGAGGCCAGCCAGCAGCTTGCCCGTGAAGTGACCCTGCGGCTCCGAGCAATCGAGCACGCGGATGCCCGCCAACGCCCTCGCTTGAGTGACCGTCGTCATCCCAGCGCGCCGTTCTCATGCAGCTCGGCGATTCGTGCATCACTGAGACCGAGCAAATCGCCGAAGACGTAACCATTAGCCTCACCGAGCACTGGAGCTGATCGGTCGCGGTGGGCTGGCGTGCGAGAGAATCGAATCTGCAGTCCGTCTGTCAGGTGCTCGCCGATGATCGGGTGGTCGCGCGTCGCCGTCCACTCGCGAGCCCGCATCTGCGGATCGTTGACGACCAGGTCGACACCGTTCTGGACGACGCCGGCCGGCACGTCAGCCGCTTGAAGACGCTGCATCAGCGCACGGCCATCCTGACCGGCCGTCCACGAACCGATCTGTTCGTCGAGCTCGTCCTGATGTCGGAGTCGGGCGGGCAGCGTGGCAAAGCGGTCGTCCGATCGCCAATGCGGGTGATCGCTGACCTCGCAGAACCGCTCCCATTCGGCGTCGGAGGTACAGGTGATCATGATCCAGTTGTCATCGCCGGCGGTTGGATAGGTGTTGTGCGGCGCGGACTGCGGCCAGACGGCGCGGTTGCCGGGTGGATTGCCGGTCTCTCGGTAGCGGCGCTCGTTGACCGTGAAGTCCAGGGTGGCGCCGGCGGTCAGGGCCATGCCGGTTTCGACCTGCGATAGATCGATCCACTGTCCCTGCCCTGTCTCGCGTCGATGGCGCAGAGCGGCGGTGATCGCCGCCGCCGCCGTGAAGCCCGCCATGTGATCGAGGTAGGAATACCCCCAGCCAGCCGGCTCGGGCGCCTCTGGCAGGCCCGACATCGAGGTCAGCCCGCTCAACGCCTGCGCCGTCGGACCCCAGGTCGAGTAGTCACGCTGCGGACCCGAGTGTCCGAATCCCGACAGCGAGACGTAGATGATCTGCGGGTTCTCAGCGCACTGCTCCGCGTAGCTCAGTCCCCAGTTCTCGAGGATGCGCGAGGAGTAGTTCTCGACCAGCACGTCGGAGACGCCGATCAGCTGCTTGATCAGGCCCAGGCCGTCTGGATGCCGCGCGTTGACCGTGATCGATCGCTTGTTGCGGTCCAGCCAGTTGAACATGCCGCTCGAGTTCGGCGGATCGAAGCCGTTCGGATGCGGACGCCCAAAGCGAATCGAGTCCAGCGTCTGCTCGTTCTCGACGCGGATTACCTCCGCGCCGAGGTCACCGAGCAGTCGCGTACAGGTCGGCCCGGCGACGATCCAGGTGAAGTCAATCACGCGGACACCGTCGAGCGGCGACGCGGACGGCCGCGGCCCTTCGGGAGACGCTTCGGACACGGTTTCGTTGCTCAGGAGTCCGCTCCGGAATCAGCGTTGTTGTGGATGTGGTAGCCGATCCAAGTCAGGATCAGCGCGCCAATCACGATCGCCTGGGTTTGTACATGGCCGCGCTCGCCAAAGATGACCGAACCCATCGTGAATACGGCAAAGGTCAGGATACTCAACACTGTGAAGAGCGAGGTCAAGTTGAGCGCTTTCGCGTGCTTGTGGAGCACCATTGGCAGCGCCAAGAGGAACAGGATGCCGAGCGAAAACTCGATCAGACCAACGACGATTGCCATCGGCTCGCCTAGCGATCCGCTGATCCCAATCGCAGGCAGCGCCTGGTTCTCGAGCAAGCCGCCGAAGCGCACCCCGAAAAAGTGCTCGCCATTGAACCACTTGTCCATCCCGTGCCAGATGAAGAACAGCGCCCAGTGAAGGGTCAGCACAGCTGGCAGGGTGATGACTCCGCCAATCTTCTCCAAGTGGTCCGCAAGTCGCTCGAGAGGATTGATGCTGCTCAGGTTCATCGTTCGTCACCCTTCTGTCGTGAACCGGTTTGCATAACGTAGCAAAATCCAGATCATGACGTCGGGGCTAATCGCTGAGCGAACGAGGAACGGCTGCCACGCGTTGGAACTCTACGCAGGCTCGAACTTAGGCAACGTGAACTCGTCGGTGACGTCATCGAAGAGGACCTGCACGCGCATGCCGACGACGATGTCGTCCGGCTCCACATTGACCAGGTTGGTGTTCATGCGCGGGCCCTCGTCGAGCTGCACCACGGCCAGCGTGTAGGGAATCTCTGCCTGCCACGACGGGTGATACAGCTGATGCATCCGCACCCACGAGTAGACCTCGCCTGAGCCGGTCGACTCGCGCCATTCCCAATCGGTCGACCAATCCTTGTAGCAGCGGTCGCTGAAGGGGAACTGGTAATGGTCGGCCGATGGGAAGTACTGCAGCAGCAGTTTGTGGTTCTGCAACGCGTCGAAGAACGGCTGCGTTTGCTCGTCGGGGTTGGGGAGCGGCTTGTCGTATGCCATATGCGCTTCCTAGTTGGCGTTGGGCGAGAGGATCAGCGTGCCGTGGGTGTCCAGCGTGCCACCGTTGCCGGAGCAGAGCACGATGTCATGCTGCTCGACCTGCCGCTCGCCACCCGATCCACGCGCCTGAATGACGCCCTCGGAGATCGGCGTCATGCCCCACATGTAATAGGAGGAGAGCTGCCCCCCGCCGGTGTTGATCAGCGGCAGATCCGCTTCGGGGTCCGACGGGTCCTCGGGGTACAGGCCAATCGCCTCGCCGGGCTTGGCCAGGCCGTAGTCTTCGATCGTGCGCAGCACCGTGTAGGTGTAGCAGTCGTAGAACTCGCAGATGTCGACATCTTCGGGCCCGACGCCGGCCATCTTGTACGCGGTCTCACCGGCGATGCTTGCACCGGACGTCGTGTACGTCTCCACTTCGGCGTGCGGCAGGTTACCCGGGTGGCCCTGTCCCATGCCCCAGATGTAGGCCGGCGATGACGGCAAGTCCTTGGCCCGTTCGGCCGTCGTCACGATCGTGCAGACCGCGCCATTGGAGACCAGGCAGCAGTCGAGCAAGTGGAACGGATCCACAATCCAGCGCGAGTTGTGGTAATCCTCCAGGGTCAACGGCTGACGCATGGTTGCGTGCGGATTGTCGACGGCGTAGCGGCGCTGGGTCACGGAGACGCGGCCGAGATCGTTGTTGGTGATTCCGTACTGCTCCATGTAGCGTCGCGCCGCGAGCGCGTACGACGTGTTGGCGCCGTAGAAGCCGAAGGCCGGCATCAGCGAGGCCATGCCGGTCGGTCCGCGGCGTCCCGCGCCGCCATAGGCCGCGCCGGCCGATCCGCCCTGCTGCAGCGGAGCGTCGGAGAAGACGCAGGCTACGTAGTTCGCCATCCCGTGATGCACGGCCATCGCCGCAAAGTGCACCATCGCCGAGGCCGTTGCGCCGAATGAGTTCATGTGATTGAGCAGCCGCAGGTTGCGCAGGCCCAGATAGTTCTGCAGCGGAATGCTGATCCCCGTACCCATCATCCCGGTGATGCCGGGGTTGATCAGCAGACCGTCCAGGTCGTCCTTCTGCAGTCCGGCATCCTCCACCGCAAGGCGGATCGCCTCACCGGCGAACCATGACGCGTCGTGGCCGTAGACCTTGCCCATCTCGGTAATGCCGAGACCGCAGATCGCCGTTTGCCCTCGAATCGGATCGCTCATGCCATGCTCCAAACCATCCCGTGCAGAATGCATGCAGTCTACCAACGCACGGTCTGCGCCCTGTGCCGGTGTGTCTTACAGAACCGTGATGTCCTCGCCGCCGTCGACGTTGATCGTGTTGCCCGTGACCCAGTTGGAATCGTCGAGGCTGAGCCCAATGATCGCGCGGGCGATGTCGGACGGCTCGGTCACGCGGCCGGATGGGTTGTGATTCTCTGCGAAGTCGAGCAACTGCATGCCGGCGGGAATCTTCTCCAGCGCTGGGGTGTGCGTAATGCCCGCCTTGATCGCGTTGGCCGCCACACCCGCCGGTGCGAGCTCGACCGCCAGCTGCCGCAAGTGCGCCGCCAGCGCCGCCTTGGCCGCTGAGACGGCGCCGTACTGCGGAATGACCCGCACGTCGCCGCCCGAGGTCATGCCATAGATCTTGCTGCCCGCGCCGAGCAGCCCACGCGCCATCATGTCCTGCGACCAGTAGACGACGGAGTTGGCCATCACATCCAGCGTCATCTCCATCTGGCGCTGCGTGATCGGTCGGTCATCCGCCTCGCCGATGTACGGTCCGAGCGTCCCAAAGGCCAACGAGTGCAGCATGATCCTCACCGTGGCCGGTCCATCGGATGCGTCGAGTTTGGCCCTCAGCTCGTCCAGCATCTCGGTGCGCTTGGCGGCGTCAGCGGCGTTCATGTTGACGAAGTGCGCCTCTCGCCCGTGCGACGCAATCTCAGACGTGATCCGATCCACGTTCACCATCGTCGAGCGGCGGTCAAGATGCACACCAGCGATGTGCATGCCGGCCTCGGCCAACGCGACCGCGGTCGTACCGCCAAAGCCCGACGACGCGCCCAGAATCAGCGCCCACTGACCGTCCAGCTGTGAGTGACGCACGATGCAACCTCCTGTTGACAGTGGAATGGAGTCGCGGCGGCGGCTACAGGCGCTGTGCGTTGGTGAAGCGCCGCACGACCTCAAAGAGGATCTGGATGCCCGTGTTCAAACCCTCGATCGGTGTGCGCTCGTTGTGTCCGTGCACACCGGCCGCGAGCGAGGCGTCCATCAACGTCGGCACGAACCCATAGGAATGTACGCCATGTCGACGCAGCACACGCGAGTCGGTGAAGCCCACACACGTCGACGGCACGACCAGTGCGCCCTCCACCTGCTCGCGGACGACATCTTCGATCACGCTCACGATCTCCGTCTCGAAGCTGCTCGACGGGCCCATACTGCCGAACACGACCTCGACATCGACCTTGTCATCGTCGATCACGTCGCGCATCTGCTTGATGAAGCTGTCGTAGGTTTCGCCGGGCAGCAGGCGACAATCGAGCGTGGCTTCGGCGTCGGCGGGGATCACGTTGTGCTTGATACCGCTCGTCGCGCCGGTGTTGGAAATGGTGTCCCGCGTGACGGCGGCGAATGCCGGATAGGTCTGGCACAGCTGGGCCACGCTCGGCGCGGAGCCGGGCCAGGCGTGAGCGTCGCGCATCCGCTGCAACGCTTCGGCGGTGTGCGGCTGGACCGTCACCGCGCGATCCCAGTTCTGGATCGCGAAGAGGGCGCGAATCAGCCGCTCGACGGCGTTGTCGCCGTGCGGCGTGGAGCCGTGCCCGGGCTGCCCTTCGGCTCGGAGCTTGAGCCAGAGCGGGGATTTTTCGGACGGCGCACAGGCGAAGACCGGTCGGTTCGAACCGAGCATGTTCAACGCGCCCATGCCGCCCTCATTGAGCGCGTACTCGGGCTCGGTGATCCACGATTGCTCGTGCTGGTCCAACCACTCCATACCGAAGGCGGAGCCGGCTTCTTCGTCGGCCACGGCGAGGAAGATGATGTCGCGCTGCGGCGTCAGATTCAGCCGCTTGAACAGCAGCATGATCAGCAGTTCGAGCGTGCCCATGCCCTTCATATCCAGCGCGCCGCGACCCCAGAGCATGCCGTCTTGCTCGACGGCCGCGAAGGGATCCACGTCCCAGAACTCCTCTTGGACCGGCACGACATCGGTGTGATTGAGCAGCATCAACGGAGCGGCGTCGCCAGTGCCGGCCAACCGCGTGCGCATCGAGACGCGGCCCGGGCCCGCTTCGACGTACTCACACTCGAAGCCCTCAGGCTCCAGCAGCGTGGCGAGCCATTCAGCCGCCGCCTGCTCGTTGCCGGGCGGGTTCGACGTGTTGATCCGCAGGTAGTCGCGCAGGGTTGACGTGATCTCCGCGGTCACGTCGTCCCAGTTGATGCCGAGGTCAGGTGTGGTGGTCATGCCGCGAGTATACGGACCGATCTGTCCAACCCGCCTCAGAACGCGGGATCAGACTGGATGCGTTTCACTTCGGCCGCGATCCGCGACATCAACTCGCCAGCGCGATCATGAATCGCGACCGCGCAGTACTGGGTGATGATCGTGGGATCGAGATTGACCTCGATCATCGGATGTCCGCGCTGTCCGATGGCGAAGGCGAAGTCCGCCGCCGGCGAGACCACCGCCGTCGTGCCCACCAGGATCACGCAGTCTGCCTTCGACGACTCCTCGTAGCAGCGTTGCAGGCAATCGGGCGGAATCGGCTCGCCGAACATCACGGTGTCGGTCTTGACGATGCCGCCGCACTGATCGCAGCGCGGCGGGAAGAGCTCTGGCAGCTCGTCAAAGGGCGAGCGCGTGTTGCACTCAATGCAGCGCAGCAGGCTGGTGCAGCCGTGAATCTCGGTGAGCGACTCAGCGCCCGCGGCGCGGTGCAGGCCATCCACGTTCTGGGTGATGATGTGCTTCAGGACGCCAATGCGCTCCAGCTCGGCCATGGCGTAGTGGGCGTCATTGGGCTGCGCCTCGGCAATCGTGGCGGTCAACTCATCAGGGTGGCGACGGCGTTCTGCGACGTTCTCCCACCACAGCGCGGGGTCGGCGGAGAACTGCTCGTACTGGTTCAGCGGCGGCTCGCCGTGCTTGGTCCAGAGGCCGTCCTTACCGCGAAAGGTCGGAATGCCCGATTCGGCCGAAATGCCCGCGCCGGTCAGGGCGATGCAATATCGAGACTGCGCCAGCAAGGCCGCGGCGCGCTCGATCGATTCCTGATGCTGGCCGGACGATTCAGTCATGGGCGCCTGTTCCGCAGATACGAAAACGCCCCCTCTCGGGGGCGTTTGACTGAGGATCTGGCTCCCTAGTGGGAGCCTGGCCTGTCAACTTGAAGGACTCCAAAGACGAGGTGGATATTCAGCTTGCGCATCAGCGCCTCCTCTCTCGTCCCGACGTCCTCATAGTATCACAAGCGACGGAAGATGTCACGCGAAGCTGAGATCAAAACGGCGGACGCCGATCCATGCCGATTGGATGGGCTGCGTTAAGATGGCATTATGGCCACAGAGCGGACGACCCCATGCTGAGGCAAGCTGAGGCGCGAAGCCGGTTCGCCGGAGCCGACTTACTGGGCGGTTGGGCGCTGGATGACCAGTCGCGCTTGCTGCGCGTCGCCCCCGCTGACCGCCGGACCTCACTGATCATCGTGCTCATCGCCGCCATCGCAGCGATGGCGGCGGTCGTGTTCGACCTGCGGCTCCCTGCTGCCGTGCAGCAACAGCTGCCGCCGGTGACGATTGAGCTGCCGCAGTCAACTGCGCCCGCGGCATCGGCCAACGCCGCTGATCCCACAACAGCTCCAGCGCTCGAGGGCGCACCAACGAACGCGTCAGCGACGGCGGACTCAGTTCGCCTGGCGGCCGATCCGTCAACGAGTCCGGCAAACACTCCGGCGGAGGGTCCGGCGAACACAACGGCAGCGGCAGATGTCACAGCTGCTAACGACGAGCAGACGGCCGCGACCGACGCGGCATCGAGTACCGAGTCGGCGACTTTGGCTGATCCCGCTTCGCGTTTGCGCAACTACCTGGGGCTGAGCGCCGGCGTCCAGTTGCCCGTTTCGTTCGTTTACACCATCGAGGCGGGCGATACCGCGTCCAGCATCGCCGACGCCTTCGGACTGAACGAGGCGACGGTGCTCTTCAACAACTTTGACATCTACGACCCCAACCAGCTGACGATCGGCCACGAGATCGTGTTGCCGCCCGTGGACGGCCTGGTCTATACCGTGCAGCCAGGCGACGCATTTTCGTCGCTAATGCACAAGTTCCAGGCCGACGAGGCGCTGACCCTGGCCTGGCCTGCCAACGAGATCAGCAACCCGCAACAGATCTACGCCGGCCAGACGCTGCTCTTGGTGCAGGGATCGGCCTCCGTCGTCTCCACGCCGTCGATCTCGTCCGGCTCGGGAGCCGGCGCGGCCGTCTGGTCGCCGCCGATCTTCAAATGGCCGCTCGGCTACGACCGCATCAGCGATCCGTTCGGGACGCCTCGCGGAAACGCGTACGGCTATCACACCGGCGTGGACTTCACAGCGCCGGTCGGTACGATCGTCGGCTCCACCGCCGCGGGTCAGATCTCCGTCGCGACCTGGGGGCCGTCGTACGGCAACTGGATCGAGATCGACCACGGTGGCGGGTACAAGTCCCGCTACGCGCACCTGGACGAGATCTGGGTCTGGGAGGGTCAGTGGGTCAGCGCCAACGAGTTCATCGGCACGGTCGGCAACACCGGCAACTCATCAGGTGCGCACCTACACTTCGAGATCATCATCAACGGCGCGGCGGTCGACCCGCTCGGCCGGCTGGAGTAGGCAGCGTCCGCTGCGGATCCGCGATCGGAGAGCACCATGAGCACTGATCAGTTCGATTTCGATCGCTCTGGCTGGCAGCACGACCACGTCGAGACCAACGGCGTCCGACTCCACTACGTCACACAGGGAGAGGGCCCGCTCGTCCTCTTGCTGCACGGGTTCCCCGAGCACTGGTACTCGTGGCGGCACCAGATCGCGCCGCTGGCCGAGGCCGGCTTCCGCGTCGTCGCGCCTGACATGCGCGGCTACAACATCTCCGACAAGCCCCGCCGCGGCTACGACATCAAGAACCTGACCAAGGATGTGCGCGGCCTGATCCGCGCGTTCGGCGAGCAATCGGCGACCATCGTCGGACACGACTGGGGTGGCGTGATCGCGCATCAGTTTCCGCGCGATTATCCCAACGCGTGCGATCGCCTGATCGTGCTGAACGCCCCACTCGTCCGCTCCTGGTACTGGGGTCGCCGCAACTTCCCCAACAACACCTATGCGCTGATGATGCAGGTGCCGGGCCTGGCCGAGCGGCGGTCCTGGTCGGACATTGACGAGACGACCCGTCGTGTCTTCCAGAGCGTCGCAGCCGACGACGACGCGTTCAGCGCTGAGGACATCGACATCTTCGCCGACGCGCTCAAACAGCCGGGCGCGCTCTCGGCCGCGATGCGGTACTACCGCAACATCTACTGGCCCAACTGGTTCCTGACCTGGCCGGACCGCAATCTCCGCGTGACCTGTCCGACGCAGTTCATCTGGGGGCGCGAAGACCGCGCGGTGCGTCTGCCCTTCATGGAAGAAGCAGCCGAGTACGTCGACGACTTGCAACAGGTGATCATCGACAACGCCGGCCACTGGGTTCAGCAAGAGCAGCCCGCACAGGTCACCGCGGCGATGCTCGAGTTCCTCGCGCCAGCCGCCGCAACGGCCGGGCCCGCGTCCTGATGGCCGATCCCTCAACTGAAGACCAACCGCGCGGCGCATGGACGCATCGCTTCGCCGACGGCGCCGGCGGCGTCCGACTGCACTACGCCGAGATGCGTTCCGCCGTTGGCGGTGACGACGCGCCGCTCGTCATCTTGTTGCACGGGTTCCCCGAGTTCTGGTGGTCATGGCGAATGCAGATGCCCGCGCTCGCGGCTGCCGGCTATTGGGTCGTCGCGCCCGACCTGCGCGGCTACAACCTCTCCGAGAGCCCGCCAGACGTCCAGGACTACCGCATTGACACGCTGACAGAAGATGTCCAGCGGCTGATCGAGCATTGCGATCGGGTCAAGGCGGTCATCGTCGGACACGATTGGGGCGGCGTCGTCGCCTGGCGCTTTGCGATGGACTATCCCGATTCCGTGGACCGTCTGGTTGTGATGAACGCTCCGCACCCTGAGCGGATGGCCGAAGCCTTCGGCGCTCGTCCCAACATTCGCCAGATCGGCCGTTCCTGGTACATGTTCCTGTTCCAGATTCCCAGAGCGCCCGAACGATGGCTCGCGGTCAACGACTACGAACGCGTCGGCTGGATCATCCGTCAGAACTCCGCCCGCCAAGACGCCTTCCCGCCGGAAGTACTCCATGAGTATCGCCGCGCCGCCGCCCGTCAGGGGCTGAGCGGTCCGCTGCACTACTACCGAGCGGCCGTTCGCGCAGGTGCTGGTGAGTCGCGGGCTCGCATCGCGGGCCGCTTCGTCGGACTCGGCAAGGCGTTGGACAGCGTGCTCGGTCCCGCGCCCGCCGCGGTCAGCTATGCAAAGATCAGCTCACCGACCCTGCTGCTCTGGGGAGAGCGGGACACCGCGCTCGGCCGGGAGTTGACCGAGGGTATGGACGATCTGTTCAGCGGCCCCTTCGAGCTGACCTACCTGCCCGACTGCGGCCACTGGGTCCAGCAAGAAGGCACCGAAGACGTCAATCGGCTGATGATCGAGTTCCTCGAGCGTTACCGCGATCCGCTGGGCGGAAGCAGCCCGAGCTAGGGTCACTCAAGCTATGTCAAGCTAGGTCAACGGTGCGTCGGGATCGACGTCGGTCGACTCGGCAATCCAATAGCGGTGGCGAATACCCATCGACAGCTCTTCCAGGTCCTGCGCCACTTGCCGCTCGGTCGCCTCGTCGAGACCCGCGCCTCCACAGACGCCAGTCAGCATCGACCGCTTGAAGATCAGGCCAACCGAAGCGTCGACGAAGGACAGATCGCGCGCCTTGTTGGCCAGGAAGTACTGCATCTCTCTGGAGTCGAACGGCATCGGCCCGCGGCCGTCCGTGGGCCACAGGCCCCAACCCAGGTATCCGCCGCGCGCCACATGCTCGCGGACGGCTCGATGGTGCCGGATCACGTCGTCCACATGGCCGTCGCGTGCGTCGAAGTGAATCAGATTGGGCCTCGAGTCGAGCACGCGGGTCCAGTTCGGCGCGGCGCAGCAATGGATGCCGGCGATCGCGCCGACCCGCTGCACGGGTTCGATGGCGGCGCGCAGCACCGGCGTCACCTCGCGCCAGGGCAGCGGAATGCTCAGTTCGCCGACCATCGCCAACTCGGGCTCGTCGAACATCATGATCGCCTGATAACCGAGCCGTTGAAAGACGCGGGCCTGCTCCGCCGCCGCCGCGCCCAGCCACGCACCGAGCCGCTCCAGCGTCTCGAGATCCTCGAGTGGAGACGCGCCGGCCGCGGTTCGCGACCAGCGAGCCAGTGTCAGCGGGCCGACCAGTTGGCCTTTGACCACCTTTGACTGACGACCCTCCGCCACCTTGGGCAGCTGCTCGATCAGCTCATAGAGCCCAGCTGCTCGGTCCCGAGGCGGCAGACCGGCGTTGGAGATGTCAGCGTCCGACAGTTCTCCGCTCCAGTGGATCAGCTCCCCGTCCCAGGACGCGTCGGGCAGCGACAGGCCGATCTGCGGCAGCATCAGTTCTTGTGCGGATCTGTTGGGCAGTTGGGGCCAGAACGGTAGCCGCCAATAGCCGTCGAGCACCTCGGCGACCGCCTCTGCGGCGTCGACATGGCGCGTCGAGCCGATTCCGCAGGGCAGCAGAGGCAGATGAATCGGTGCGTCCACGCTGTCAACCGCTTCCGTTGATGATGTGTAGCGCGCCAGCATGGGCGGGCGGGCTCGTCTAGTTTAGCTGTGAGCCCGCGATTGTCGGCAGTTGCAGAGTCGGTAGCAGATTGCTACGATTACGGCCCACTTGCTGATGCAGGTGATCATTTTCGAAGCGGAGGTTGGCCTCCGTGGCGGTGTCTCCATCGGCGCTGCTCCCAGCCGGCTTCGCTAGTCAACATAAGGATGTACTGCATGCGGACGGTACGTATGTGCTACATTAGTTCAGAAGGACAAGGCCATGGCGCGCAACGATGATCACGACGACGCTGAGGTTGTTTCCGCCGTTGCCCCCAGCGAGTTGGAACAGGACGAGCGCCCATTCGAGCTGCCTGCTCAACGCGTCGTCAGCGAGCCGCTGATCGAGCGCCACTTCACCAGGCCCGGCGAAAACGTCTACGACCAAATCGAGTGGAAGCTGCACACCGCGTCGATCATGACGGACACCGGCAAGGCCGTCTTCAAACAATCCGGCATCGAAGCGCCCAGCTTCTGGTCGGAGAACGCCGTCAACATCGTCGCCTCGAGGTACTTCTGGGGCCCGCTCAACACGCCGCAGCGGGAGACGTCGATGAAGACGCTCGTCGACCGCGTTGTGGACACGATCAGCCGCTGGGGACGCGCGGGCGGCTACTTCCGCGACCTGGCCGCCGTCTCCGCCTTCTCGTCCGAACTTCGGTTCCTGCTGATCAATCAGTACGCCGCATTCAACTCGCCTGTCTGGTTCAACGTCGGCGTCGAGGAGCATCCGCAGTGTTCGGCCTGCTTCATCAACTCCGTCGAGGACTCGTTGGGGTCGATCATGGACCTCGCCACGCGCGAGGCGATGCTCTTCAAGTGGGGCAGCGGCACGGGCTCCAACCTCTCCACGCTGCGCTCGAGCAGGGAACCGCTGACCGGCGGCGGACGGGCCTCCGGCCCCGTCTCCTTCATGTACGGCTTCGACGCGTTCGCCAACGTGATCAAGTCGGGCGGCAAGACCCGTCGCGCGGCAAAGATGATCATTCTCGACGCTGACCACCCAGACGTGATCGAGTTCATCAACTGCAAGGCCGACGAGGAGCGCAAGGCCTGGGCCTTGATTGACGCTGGCTTCGACGGCAGCGTCAACGGCGATGCGTACTCTTCGATCGCGTTCCAGAACGCCAACCACTCGGTGCGGGTGACCGATGAGTTCATGCAGGCCGTCGTGGCCGATGAGCAGTGGTCGACACGCGCCGTGGTCACGGGCGAGGTGCTCGAGCAGATGCCCGCGCGGGAGATCCTGAAAGCCATCGCCGCCGCCACGCACCAATGCGGCGACCCCGGCATGCAGTTCGACACCGTCATCAACGACTGGCACACCTGCGCCGGCACCGATCGCATCTACGCCTCCAACCCATGCTCCGAGTACATGTTCCTGAACGACACGGCCTGCAACCTGGCCTCGTTGAACCTGCTCAAGTTCTACGATCTCGCGACGCACGAGTTTGATGTCGAGGCCTATCGCCACGCCTGTCGCGTGATGTTCACCGCGCAGGAGATCCTGGTCTCCAACTCCTCCTACCCCTCTGAACTGATTAGCGAAAACTCCGAGGAATTCCGCCCGCTCGGACTGGGCTACACCAACCTCGGCGCGCTGCTCATGGCGCGCGGGTTGCCCTATGACTCGGTCGACGGACGCGCCTTGGCCGCCGCCCTGACCGCCCTGATGACCGGCGAGGCCTACACTCAGTCCGCCCGCATGGCCGAGCGGATTGGCCCGTTCAACCAGTTCGCCGTCAATCGCGAGTCATTCATGCGCGTGATGCACAAGCACCAGGACGCGGTGGCCCGCATCGACGGCCTGCACCGCGTGCCAGACGCGGTGCGCCTGGCTGCCGCCGACGCCGGGCGCCAGGCGATCGAGCTCGGCGAGCAACATGGCTACCGCAACGCCCAGGCCACGGTCCTGGCGCCGACCGGCACGATCGGCCTGATGATGGACTGTGACACCACCGGTGTTGAACCTGACCTGTCATTGATCAAGCACAAGAATCTATCCGGCGGCGGGCGAATGAAGTTCGTCAACCAGACGGTGCCCGTCGCGCTGCGACGGCTCGGCTACTCGGAAGCCGAAATCGTTCGCATCGATGAGCACCTGAAGAAGACAGAGACGATCGAAGGTGCCGCCGACCTCAAGCCTGAACATCTGCCGGTCTTCGACTGTTCCTTGACGCCGGCACACGGCGAGCGCAGCATCGCCCCGCTCGGACACGTGCGCATGCTCGGTGCGTTGCAGCCATTCCTCTCCGGCGCCATCTCCAAGACGGTGAACGCGCCTGAGGACACCACCGTCGAAGAGATCATGGACACGTACGTCGAGGCATGGCGCCTAGGCGTCAAGGCGATTGCCATCTACCGCAACAATTCCAAGCGCTCGCAACCGCTGGAGTCGCGCGGAAGCTCAGCAACCCCAGGCGCCAATGCCGCCACGGCTGACGAGCCTGCAGGGCCGTCGTCGCCATCGGACGCGCCTGTCGTGATCGACAACTCCCCGTCTCCGCCCGCCTACCGACGCCACCGCCTGCCCGACGAACGCCGCGCGGTCACCCACAAGTTCACGATCGGCGATCACGAAGGCTATATGACCATTGGTGAATTCGAGGACGGCCGTCCCGGCGAGCTGTTCGTCTACATCTCCAAGGAAGGCTCCGTGGTCTCGGGACTGATGGACGCGGTCGGCACGCTGACCTCGGTCTCGCTGCAATCGGGCGTGCCGCTGGAGACCTTGGTCAAGAAGTTCGCCCACACGCGATTCGAGCCGAGCGGCTGGACACGAAACCGTGACATCCGACAGGCCGACTCGATCCTCGATTACGTCTTCCGCTGGATGGGACTGCGCTACCTGCCGGCTGCTGCGACCGACACCGTCGCCGTGCAAGGCCGCATGCCAATGACCCCCAACGAAGACGCCGTCGCGGACGAGGAGGCTGGCCCTGCGCCGATCACCGTCAGCCCCGTGACGTCCAGTCAACCGGGGACGGGCCAGATTGACGCACCGGTTTGCGCCTTGTGCGGCTCGTTGATGGTCCGTGCCGGCTCGTGCTTCCTGTGCCACAGCTGCGGCGAGACAACGGGCTGCGGATGATCCCGCCCCTGCTCCGTCAGCTCGACTCCTCGAGCTGACGGAGCAGCGCCCGTCGGCGGCGCTCATACTCGGTCTGCGAAAGACGGGTTCGCTCCAACTCGAGCGCTTCCAGCTCCGGCGACGTTGGTCTTGCTGGCGCCGCGGGCTCGATGTTCTGACCGACGGCTCGTGGCGGTCCAGGAACAGGAATCGGCGGCGGCGTCAGACGTGGACCGCTCGGCGCGGGAGGCGGCATCTGGAAGTCGGCTGCCTGCGGCTCCGGCACGGCCTCCGCAAGCACCGGTGCTTCGCGTCGAACGACGACCAATGTTCCCACGGCGCGGTCGTGGATGCACTGGCGATCGGGGTTCATCAGAATCCAGCCGGCGTTGAGGATCGGCCCGAGCAGCGTGAGACCGTAGCCCACCAAGCCCAGCACCAGCCGCTTGATCACCAACTCTCGCACCCACATTCGCTGCGCCGTGATCGGCTGGCCCGCCTCGTCGATCACGTACAGGTCGAGCAGTGACTTCGCCGGCGACTGTCCGTCGCGCGACGTTTGCCACATCCAGAACAGCCACAGCGGCAGAAGCAGGAAGAGCAACAAGTCGAGCAGTTCGGCCGCCAGACGCCGCAGATACGGCGCCGCGAAATCGCCCGACTCTGGATGCGACATCAGCACGCCGCACTCGCTGCAGAAGACGCCGACGCCTGGATACGCGCCGCATGCGGGACATGTTTCACGCCGCAGCGAGGGCAGGCGGGCAGACATCCGACACCTCCGTGGCGAGGCTAGTCGCTCGGCCCGATCACCGCCCGCCGACCACGAGGGTGCCCAGCGCCCGATCATGCCAGGATTGGCGATCGGCGTCGCGCAGCAGGCGCGCCGCGTCGCCGAACGAAACCAGCCAGAACAGCACCGTCAGCCAGAACCACAACTCGAGCAAGTCACCGACCGAGCGAGCGACGGCGCCCAGCAGCAGCAAGACGACGAACAGCACCGTTCCGACCGCCGCGTCCCAGCCAAACTCTCGGAGCCAGACGAGGCGGGCAGATGCCGCACGCCCCGTTCGGTCGCAGACCCGCAGACCGAGCAGTGCTTTGCCAGGCGACTGGCCGCGCCGCGCCACGATCGCGAGCCAGAGCAGCCAACCCACTCCCGCCGTCAGCCAGATGATCAGATAGTCCAGCAGAAACGCCGCCAGCCGAGCTCGCGGCGACGCCGCATAGGCCGCGTTGGACTCTGCCGCGTTGAGAATCCCGCAGCTGGCGCAGAAGTAGCGTCCGGCGCCCGATGGCTGTGCGCAGACCCGGCACTCGAGCACATAGATGCGGGGACGGCCGTCCGACGCGGTCATAGGGCGCGCAGCTCGGCGCTGTGCTGGGGCACACGCTGAATGCGCACGACCAATGTGCGGAAGATTCGGTCATGCACCGTCTGCTTGTCCGAGCCGGCGAAGATGAACGCGGCATCCATCAGCATCACAAACGGGGCCAGGCTGACAATGGCGGTCAGCCACTCAGCAGGAGACATAATGGGCTCCGCGACCAGCGATGGGACCACCGCGAAGAACTGAAACAGCCCTTCGCGCATCCAGTTCAGCGATGTCGGCGCGTCAGAGCCGTCGGCCATGATGATCCGCATACGCAGCAGCTGTTTACCCGGCGTCTGACCGCGCGGCGCGACTACAGCGAACCAGAGAAACCAGATGCCCGTCGCGATCAACGAGCTGACGTTGAGATCGCTCAGCTCCAGATTGCTCGAGTCCGCCAGGTCGATCTCAATCGCGCCTGCCGCGTCGAGCAGGAAGTAGACCACGATGGCCATCCCGGCGACCAGCAGCAAATCAGCCAGGCGGGCAAACAGACGCATCCACTTTGAGGCCGCATAGCGGACGGTGTGTCCGCGCTCGGCGTCGTCGCGCAGGCCGCCGCAGTTGGTGCAGAAGCGAGTGCCCAGCTGCGTGTCACCGCGGCAGGCCGCGCAGATCGCCCCAAAGCGCCGCGCGCCCGGCGGTTGTTCATACGGGTCGGTTGGCAATGGCTCGAATCGGCCCACGCGCAGTGCCTCGGCTCTCCTGTGATGAGCGTAATCGCAGACTCGCCGCTCAGGGATCGATCTCCATGAGCCGGTAGTCGCCGCTCCGTAGCGCTGCCATCAGGTCGGCCAAGTTGCGGATGTCGGCGTCAAACTCAGTCGCCGCGGTGCCGACCTCGTGCAACGCGTGAGAGTCGCTGCCGCCGATCGGCGGCAACGGACGCGTCCGACCGCGCGACCGTGCGCTCATGTTCTGCAACGGACCATCGCATCCGTTCAGGCCTTCGACGCCGTCAAACAACTGCATCGACTCCTTTGGCACGCGCAGGCCGGGATCGCGCGCCGGGTGCGCCAGAAACATCAGCGCTTCCTGGTCGTCGCAGAACGTACGCAAGCGCTTCGCGTCCGTGATGCGCGGCACCAGCGACTGGATCCCATAGACCAGCACATGTCCCAACTCTGTCGTCACTTCCACGCCAGGGATGACGACGATGCCCGCTTCCTCCGACAGCTGTTCCGCCAGGTGACGCGGCCAGACCACATCATGCTCCGTCAGCACCACGCCATCCAGCCCGCGCGAGATCGCTCGCGCCAGCGAGTCCAGCGGCAGCAGGTTGCTGTCGGTGGAGTGCACCGACGTGTGCGTGTGCATGTCAATCAGCATCAGAGCAAGGTTCACGCGCGCGCGCCAGTCGGTCAACCACCCACCCATCGTCGGCGCCGGCGGTTGTACGATCCTCACGTGCAACACGAGACCACGCACCTGACGCTGAACGCCGAAATCGTCGAGGACGAGCGGCAGCTGGATGGCAGCCGCCACATCGAACTCGTCGGCGAGCAGCCGGTCGAGTCGATCAGCATCGCCCTGCGGCTGGTCGTCGACCGCGACGGCGTCGTCGCCGAATCAGAGCTGAATCTCGAGCACGGAGAGGCCTTCGACGTGATTTCCTTTGACCCCTCTGGCAGTGCGATTGCGGATGATCGAGCGGGTGACCTGCTGGAACTGACCCTGCGCACCGATCACGCAGAGCTTGAGCTGTTGCAGGTTGACGACGGCGGCGTCCAACTGACGCTGCGCATCAGCAACGAGACAGCCGGATGACCCGCGCAGCGGTCCTCGCCGGCGGCGTCGGAGCGGCTCGCTTCCTGGACGGTCTCGTCCGCGTGCTGCCGCCGCGAGACGTCACGGCCATCGTCAACGTCGGCGATGATATGGAGTGGGCCGGACTGCACATCTCGCCCGACATCGACACGGTCATCTACACGCTCGCCGACATGGTCAATCCCGAGACCGGCTGGGGGCTGCGCGGTGAGACGCGGCGCACGCTCGACCGCCTCTCCGATCTCGGCGGGCCGGACTGGTTCATGATCGGCGACCTCGATCTGGCCACGCACCTGTTCCGTTCCCACTGGCTCGAACAGGGCAATCCGCTCTCCACCATCACTCGTGATCTGGCCAGACGCGCTGGTCTCGCACTGACCATCTTGCCCGCGACCGACGACCGCCTGCGCACGCTGGTCAACACCGACGCGGGGGAGTTCTCCTTTCAGGACTACTTTGTGCGCCGCCGCGCCGCCGACACCGTGCGATCTCTCCGATTCGACGGCGTCGAGACCGCGCAGCCGTTGCCCAAAGCGATCCTCGCCCTGCTCGAGGCTGACGTCATCGTGATCGCACCGTCCAACCCATTCCTCAGCATCGAGCCAATCCTGAGCGTGAGAACCATGCGGGAAACGGTGATCAAGGCACGCGCCCCCGTCGTCGCGATCAGCCCAATCATCGGCGGCCAGGCAGTGAAGGGTCCGGCGGCAGACATCATGGCCTCGCTCGGGCACGACGTGTCTGCGCTCGGCGTGGCCAGACTCTACGCCGAAATCGCCGACACGTTCGTCCTCGATCAGGCAGATGCCGCGTTGGCCGGCGAGATCGAAGCGGAGACCGGCCTGCACGTCGACGTGCTGCCGACCCTGATGGTCGACGCGGCCGCCAAGACGGCGCTGGCGCGCGGAGTGCTGGAGGCGGCCGGACATGCCGTCTGACGGTGGGTTGATCGCTGTCGTGCCGGTCCGCGGCTTGCCCGCCGGGAAACGGCGGTTGGCGGCGCTGCTCGACGTAGATGATCGCAACACGCTGGTCCGCGCCATGCTGGACGACGTGGTCGACGCACTCACATCAGCCGAGCAGGTGGACCGCGTCGTGATCGCCTCGCGCGACGTCGCCGCGGCGGTTGAGGCCTCCCGTCTCGGCGTCGACTTCCTCGACCAAACCGCGCTCAGACTTGGCTACAACCGAGCTGTCGCCTGCGCACAGTCCGAGTTCTCCGATGCGGATGCGCTGCTGATTGTCCCCGCCGATGTCCCGCTGATCACGCCCGACTCCGTTGACCTGCTGGTCGCCTCTGCGCCCGTCGGACCGGCGGTAGTCGTCGCACCGGCACACAATGGCGGGACGAACGGGCTGCTGCTGCGCCCGCCTGAGGTGATCGCGCCGCAGTTCGGACCATCGTCCGCGCGAGCGCACGCCCAGTCCGCCGCGGCCGCGGGAGAAGCCGGCGTGCCCTTCCGCGAGGCGCAGATCGATGTCTGGGCCTTCGACCTCGACACCCCGGCCGACTTGCGCTGGCTGGAAGAGACGCTGCCCCAGCTGCCAGCGGAGATCGCGCCGAACACGCGCCGCTGGTTGGCGTCGCGCAGCTCCGACGGCTAGTCGTTACGCACGCGGGAAGCCGAAGCCTCGCTGGGCGATAATGTTGCGTTGCAGTTCATTGCCGCCGGCGCCGAAGGTGGGCATCACCGCTGCCAGGTACCCGTTCTCGGCGGAACCACCGATCGGCGCGCGCTGGTCGTTGCTGTTCAGCTGCCCATAGAGCCCCATCGCGTGCAACGAGAAGTTCTGCAAGCGCTGCATCATCTCGGTCGAGAAGATCTTCACCTGGCTCGCCTCGTGGTTTGGCGATTCGTCACGCTTCAGCATGTCCAGGATGCGGTAGGACAGGTGCTGCAGCACCTCCAGCTGGACCTTGAAGTCCGCAAACGTGCCGCGAATGCCCGCGTCGTCGATGGGGCGCCCCATCGGCGTGTCCGAGGATGCCCAATCGTACAAGCGGTCGTAGACCGCTCGCACAGACGACACCGTGAAGATCGAGATCCGTTCGCGATCGAGCGCATGCGCGGCGTAGTACCAGCCCCGATTCTCTTCGCCGACGAGCACGTTGGTGGGCACTCGCACGTCCTCGAAGTAGACCTCGTTCGTGCGGTAGCCGGCCATCGTCCAGAGCGGCTTGACGGTGATGCCGGGCGACTGCATGTCGACCAGCATCATCGATACGCCGCGGTGCTTCGGCGCGTCCGGATCGGTCCGTGTCGCCAGCCAGACGTACTCGCTGCGGTGAGCGCCGGATGTGAACCGCTTGATGCCGTTGAGGATGTAGTCGTCGCCATCCTTGATCGCTCGCAACTGCAGCGACGCCAGGTCGGAGCCTGCGTCCGGCTCGGTGTAGCCCAAGGCAAACTCCACCTCGCCGCGCGCGATCGGCGGCAGGAAGCGTTCCTGCTGCTCCTCCGTGCCGAAGCGCATCAACGTCGGCCCCACTTGCTGGGTCGCCACGGTCGCCTGCGGCGCACCCGCGTAGTTCATCGCCTCCCAGAACAGGTACTGCTCTTCCAGCGAGCGCTCCTGCCCCCCGTACTCGGCCGGCCATGACATCGTCAACCAGCCGCGATCCGCCAACAGTCTGCGAAACCCGCGCTCTTCGGACATCGTGTCGGTCGTGGGATCGCCGATCGTCGCGCGCAACTCCGGCGTCCATTCGCTGTCGAGGAATTCGTTCACTTCCGACTCAAACGCGCGCGCTTTGTCGCTGAATCGATACTCCATGGCAGGCTCTCCATTGGGCTTCAGTTAGTCAGTTTGATGCTAACGCAGCGTGCAGGCGATCCGCGTCATCGCGCGTGCTGGGGGGCGGTGCGGACGATCCTTCTCGCAGCGCCGTTAAGGACGCGCCGCACGGTGGCACTCGGCGCCGCCGCCGTCGCAACCAACGGATGCTGAGGCACGCGCGCCCGCAGAATCACCGGTCGCACGACGATGATCGCCGCCAGCGTCGCCAGCACGGCGTAGGACAACGGTGGGAACAGCGTCTCCATCGTCAGCCACTGCGCGAGCGCGCCGAGCGGCAGACCAACCGCCTGCGCGATCCCCATGCCGAGGAAGATCAGGCCCATGATCCGCCCGCGCATCTCGTTGGGCGTTTCGTGCGCGAGCGTCGAGTTCGCGCTGACCATCGCGATCGACATGCCCACGCCGAGCAGGAAGTTGCCCGCCATCGCGTTGAGCGTCGTCGGCGGATTGGTGAACACGACAAAGCCCAGCGCCATGACGATCACGCCGGCGGCGGTCAGCAGTCCCTTGCGCTCGATCCAGGAGAAGCGCACGAGGATCAGCGAGGCGATCATCGCGCCGCCGCCCCAGAACACAGCGATAAAGCTGAACTCCGACCACGTCGCTCCCACCACGGTCGTCACCCACTGCGGACCGAGCGTGCCCGTTGGCGGCATGATCAGCGACATCATCAGCACGACGATCAACACGGTCCACAACACGACCGGCTTGGATCGCGCGTAGCGCAGACCAGCGGCGATGTCAGACAACGCCTGACGCGGACCCTGTCCGCGCTCAGCGAGGCTCTTCATGTGCTCGGCCGAGAACACGGTGCGGTATGACATCAACGCCAAGACCAGCACCTCGCCCAGGTGTCCGAACGAGGAAATGGCGAACACCGTGCCGTGTCCGAGCGAGTCAATCAGCAGGCCTGACGCGAAGATGGAGAAGGGCATGGCCAGCTGCATCGCGGCTGAGTTCAGCGCAATCCCGGCCGGGGTCAGTCGCGGGCCCAGAATCTCGGGCGTGATCGCCTGGCGCGTGGGCCCGTCGATGGCGTGCGCCGACGACGCGATGATCGTGAGCAGGAAGAAGATGCCAATCTCGAGTGTGCCGCCGGCGCCCGTCCACATCACGACGGCAATGCCAATGTTGCACGCGAACGCGAGCGTCTGCGTCACCATTAGCAGGCGGCGACGGTCAAAGCGGTCGGCCAGCGCGCCGCCGAACAATCCGAAACCGATCATTCCCAGTCCGCGAATCGTGCCGATCGCGCCGACCATGATGATCTCGACCTCGTCGTCAGCCACGTGCTGAATCCAGGCAATCGATGTGACGAACTGCAGCGGCATCATCGATTGACCGAGGATGAATCCGATCAGCAGCAGCCGGAACTCACGCAACCGCAGCGGCTCGGTCATTCCCGGACGGCTCGGCGCTTGCGGCAAACTCATGGCGATGTCCCCGCCGCCGACCGTACGGCTTGCAACACCGTATGCCGCTGACCTTGCCGCACTTTCGATGTCTGCCGCTTGCCGAAGATGTCCGCCAATCGGCGTTGCAGATACGTCCGCAAGCCGTTGACCGCCACCACCACGAGCAGGCCGTCCGCCGCCAAGACGTCGTGCCCGCCCAGCAGCAACTCATCCAGCGCATCGTTGCCGGCTTGCGCGGGCAGATTGGAGACGACGAGGTCGAACTGCGCCTGTGCTCGAACGGCGCTCACGCCGTCGGACGGCAGTACGGCGGTGTGTTGCAGACCGAGTCGGTCCACATTCTCCCGAGCCGCCTCGATGGCGCGGAGGTCCACATCGACCATCATCACGTCGGCGTCGGGCCAGCGCAGCGCGAGAGAAATGCCGAGCGCGCCGTATCCGCAGCCCAGATCGAGTACGCGCGCCGCTGCCGGTAGCGACTCCAGCTCGCGCAGCATCATGGCCGTGCCGTCATCCAACGATCGAGCTGAGAACAATCCGTGCCGCGAGGCCAGCGAGACGATCTGTTCGCCGACCTCAATCGTGACCCGAGGATGCGTTGCGAGATGAGTTCGCAGTCCCTGCAGCCGGTCCGGTTCCAGCGACGTTGCGGCCATGCCAGTCCCGCGCCGCTCAGGAGCGCACACGGGCAGCGGGCGGGACGAACGGGCCGGGCGGCGGCTGCGTCGGATCGCCGTCGCCGAAGATGCCCTGGTAGATGCTCGTCCATTTCCCCGCATGGCTGCCGGCGACGGTGATTTGGATGAACGACGGATGCGCCACTTTAGACATCGGGAGGTCGAGCTGCTCTTCCGTCAGGCCGTACTGCTGTGGCGCGTACTCGTTGATACCGCCGCCCAGTGTTGGTGAGGCCAGGCGATCGCGCAGCGGCAGAGCAGTGAACTCCATGATCGCCTCGCGGATGTTCTCTTTGGTCCAACCATCCGCACGGTAGACGTCAGCGTGCTCGGGCGAGACGACGAACATTGTCGGCGAGACCTGTCCGCGCGGCTTGACCACCTGTTGAAATGCCATGGCGATGGATCCGGTCAGCGCCCGCGCCGTGCGGCTGGTCTGATCGATGCAGACGCGCGGCCCGCCGGTCGTGGCCATCAGCGAGACCACGCTGTCATCAGGATTCCAGCCGTGCTCGACGTGGAAGGGGTCCCACGGCGATGTGTCCTCGTCTTCGGCGTAGGAGAGGGTCCACTTGTGTCCGCCGCCCTGGATGGCTTGCTCGATCTCGCCGGGCACCGCGCCGCCGACGTTGCGCAGCATCAGCCGCAACGCGCGCCCCAGTGTCGAGTTGGCGCGGTTGCCCTGGCCAAGCGCGTTGAGGCCCCAGTTCATCCCAATCTGCTCGCGGACGGGTCCGTTGACGAGCATCAACGGGGCCAGGCCTGCCGTCGTGGCGATCGAACCGTGAAGTGGAAAGCGCGGATCGGCCGCTGCCTCGATCGACGCCAGCACGGTCGGGAAGAAGGACGGCGCACAGCCCGCCATGACGGCGTTGATGGCAGCCTTCTCCACCGTGAGCGGTCCATAGTTCGGTGGCAGCTTCGCGATCTCTGCGCTGGGATCGTTCCAATGCTCGGGCGACGCCGCAAGCATGCGGTCGACCCGTTCGCGCGTCGGCGGCACCACCGGCAGACCGTCGGTGATGCCCTGGTCGAACATGAACTCATGGACATCGTCGTGGTCGGCGATGTCGATCAGTCGCGCATGCGGGTTGGCCACCGTCGGCGAGCTCGCCGCATAGTCACTCGATTGCTGGGACGCCACAGGCTGACCTCTGTCCAGATCGGGAGGCTCGAACGGCGGCAGGCCGTTCGCCGTTACTCGACGGGCGCCATCAAGGTGTCGAGGATCTCGTCTACGAAGCGCTCGGCATGTTCATGCATCTCTGCATCGGTGCGGTCCTGCATCGGATGCGGAATGAAGACGCGCCGCACCTCTTCGAGTCCGAGCCGCTCGGCCTGGTGGCTGGCGGCCTTGATGAACTCAGAGGTGGCGACGAAGACCGAGGGCTTGCCCTGCAGTTCGAAGAAGACGGTGTCGTGCACACTGCACGTCGTGCAGGATCCTCAATCAGCCAGCGCTTCGATGACGAAGTCGCATTCCTCCAGGATCGCTTGTTTGATCGGCTCGGGCGCCGGCTTGGCGACGGTCGGCTTCATGAAGCGGCGGGTCTCGACGCCCGGCGCCCGCTCGTGCAGCAGCTGTTCGAGTCGGTCGAGGAACTTGTCGCCACGCGGCTTGGAGATGTCGAGCAGGGCGATCGTCCCATGCAGCGCTTCTGGGCGCGGCGTGAGGGATCGCTTGATCGGCACTCGTTCGTCGGTCGGGTCGAGGATCTGCGTAACCATGGGACCTCTCCATCAACGCGCCGACTGCAGGGTCGCGGCGCGCATTGCGCGGTGTTGCGGCGTCAGACGCCGATCTTGCTGCTCGCCGGCATCGAGTATGCGCCGCCGGCCCAGCCGCCCAGAATGGTCGAGAACTTCGCCGCCGAGGAACCGGCGACGACGAGGATGATGTTGGATTTGTCGCGGAACTTGGCGATCGGCATGTCGAGCGCCGCCTCGCCGCCGAACTGTTCGACGATGCTCGGCGGCAGACCGCAACCGGCGTCGTCCGAGCGCAGGCGCATGTGCAGCGGGATCGACGTTTCCTCGATGATGCACTCGCGCACATCATCTTTCGACCAGCCTGAACGTCCGAAGATGCCCGCGTGATCGGGCGACAACACGACCAATGTGTCGACCATGGGCGATTTGGGATCTTGCATGCAAGACATCGACGCGGCCAGCGTTCCGGCCAAGGCGCGTCCGTCGCGGGCTCGTTCGTCGGCGACGGTCGCGGGACCGCCCGACATCGCCATCAGGGTGGCCACATCGTCGGTCGGCTCGAAACCGCGCTCGACCGCGAGCGATGCCCATGGGCTCGCAGCCTCATTCTCGGCAAAGTTCATCGTCAGGCGATGCGGGCCTCCCTGAGTGGCGCGGTCGGTTCCGCCTGGCAGGCTGCCGCCGACATTGCGCGCACAGAGACGCAGCGCGCGGCCAATCGACGCGTTGGCCCGATTGCCCGAGCCCAATGCGCCGTGCAGGTAGTTCATCCCGATCCTGTCACGGATCGGACCGTTGAAGATGCCGACCGGCGTCGCGCCCATCGTCGTCGCGAGCACGCCGTGAATGTTGAACGTCTCTGTGCAGGCGATCTCGACGAGGGTGATGATCGAGGGCAGATACTCGGGCTTCGCGCCGGCCATGACGGCGTTGATGGCGATCTTCTCGACCGTGATCGGCGCCAGGTTGGGCGGCATCACGGCGACTTCGTCCTGCGGGTCGCGCTGCGTGCCTTGCAGCATCTTCCAGACGCGCTCCCGTGTGGGCGGTACGACCGGGAAGCCGTCGGTGTAGCCCTGCTCGTACATAAACTCGTAGATGTCGTCGGACGCGGCCAGATCGACCAGGCGCGAGAGCAGATCGCCGCTCTTCAACGCTTGCAGACGCTCGTAGACGCCCGGCTCGTAGTTGCGAGCGCCGCAGCCTGGACGCTGCACAGGCAGGGCGTCCCATTCGATCTGCGTGTCGCCATCAGGACGGCCGGCGAGCGTCATTGACTCCGCGGCGATCTCCCGCCACTCGTGACGGTCGAAGCCGAAGGTCTGCAGCGTGCAGTTCTGCTGCTCGTCATAGAGGAAGAGCGTCGGCACGGTGTCGATGTCGGTCTCGTAGGACAGGTCCAGCGCGTCGTCGTCAAGCAGCGGCATGGTCAGGCCGTGCCGCTCCTTCAGGACGGGGATGTCGTCGGTCTTCTGCACCGCGACCCACACGTCCAGGCCGTCTTCGGTGGCCTGATGGACCTTCTCGAGCAGCGGCAGCGTCAGATTGCAGGTGTCGCAATCTTCTTTGACCAGAGCGAGCAACACCGGACCATCGGGCGGGAACTGCCGCTCGCGGCCGTCAGCATCGCGCAATGCGAATGTCGTGGGAGGATGCATGCGCTTATTCTAGCGTTGACGCTGTCGGCGCATCGCGCGACACTATGGCGAGAACAGTTGAGGGGTGTGATCGAATGTCCCAGCTTCGACGTTTCCTGCTGGCGCTGATGGTGGTGAGCGGCCTGTGCGCGCTGACGCTCGGCGCGGCCGCGGCGGGCGAGTACGCGTTGACGGATCAGCCGCAGGTTGCGAATGCCGGCGGCGAAGATGACGGCGACGACCTGCACGTCTCTGACGAGACGCTGGCGACTTCGCTCTTCATCCCGTTCGTGTTCGTCGGAGTCACGCTCTGGGTGTTCGTCTGGGCAGTCCGCAACCGCGCAACCGCAGAAGACGACATCCGTCCCATGCCATGGTGGCGCACACGCGAGTGGTACACGAAGGACGACGACGAGGAGTAGCCCTCGTCGTCGACGAGACCGTCTAGAAAAGCAGCTGACCCAGCCGTTTGCGGTACTCCGCGACGACCGGCTCATTCTCGCCGAGCATGGCGAACATGCCGAGCAGCGTCTTGCGCGCCGCCTCGTCCCCGGCCGATTTATCCAGCCGCACCGACTCCAGCATCTCGTCCAACGCCTGCATCATCTGGCCCTCCAGGGCCAGCAGACAGCCATGCCGATAGCGGCTCATCGCGTCGGTCGGGTGAGACGCCGCAGCCGCGCGGACTGCGCCGGCGTCCTGACCGTCCAGCGCCGCCGCGAGCTCCATTGACGTGAGCACGCTCTTGCTCAACGGATGGTTGGGCCAGCGGCGAGCGAGCTCGGCGGCGCGCTCCGTCTCGCCCAGACGCGACAGGATCGCAGCGAGACCGACGCCAGCCATCTCGTGGTTGGGATCCTCGTCGAGCGCTGACTCGAAATGCAGACGCGCGATCGGAATCTGGTTTTCCTGCATCATGCGGTAGCCCTCTGCCGCCTTGATGTCGGCTTCAGAGGGAATCAGCGAGTCAAAGAAGGCTCGCACCTGCTCCTCGGGCAACGCGCCGACAAAGCGGTTGACCAGCTGCCCGCCGGCGAACGCGAAGACGGCCGGGATGCCCTCCACTTGCAACGCCCGCGCGACTTGCGGGTTCTCATCGGTGTTGACCTTGACCAACTGCAACTGGCCGTCGCGCTCGTAGGCCAGCTTCTCGAGGATCGGTCCCAGCACGCGGCACGGCCCGCACCACGGCGCCCAGCAGTCGACGATCACAGGCATCTCATGTGATCGCTGGATCACATCCCGCTCAAAGTCCGCATCGGTCGAGTCGATCACGGCGGCAATGTGGCCGTGCAAGCCGACCGGTTCCTGACCGCCGGGGGCGCCAACGCCGGCCGCCTGCGGAGGTGCGGCGTTGAGCGGTACCGGGGCTGGAGGCGGCGGCGCAGACGGCGGCCTGACCCGTCGCATCGGTTGGCCCGACGCTGAGTAGATCACGGGCCCCGACGGTTGAGCGGGCGGCTGTGGCGCCTGCGGCGGCGGTGCGCCGCCCTGGATGCGGTCGCTGGGGAACGGAATCGGATCGGGCGGTCGCTGGCTCATACCACTCTCCAAGTGCGTGTCAAACGCGGACGTCGCTGTTGGTCGGCGGTCGTTACCAGTTCGTGTAGCGCTTGCGCTTTGGGAAGTTTGCCGAGCGGTTCTTAGTCGAGTTGTTCTCGAAGACGCCGGCCATCACGCGCTCAGCCTCGACGTCGCACGTCGGGCACGCTTGCGGCTCCGACGCCTGGGCCATCGGACGAATCTTGTCGAAGTTCTCGCTGCATGCTTCGCAGCGATATGTATAGACGGGCATGACGCCATTCTCCTGCGGGTGATTGCGGGGACACTCAGGCAAAGTGTATCGCGCGCTCAGCGGGCTGCATCGTTCATGGCGCGGCGCAACGTGTTGGCCGCCGCCGATACCTCCAGCGCCCACGCCACCTCTTCCACGTCGTGGACGCGCACGACGTGTGCTCCGAGCCAGGCCGCCAGGACGTTGAAGGCGATCGTCGCCTCGAGCATGCCCGGCTTGCCGTGCGCGTCATGCGAGCGCAGCTCGCCGTGACCCAGCATCTCGGCCAGAAACCCCTTGCGGGACGCCGAAATGAGGACGGGATAGCCCAAACTCGCCAGCTGCGGCAGATCGAGCAACAGCCGCAGGTTGTCGGTCAGCCCGCGTCCGAACTGGAAACCGGGATCGATCCAGACCGACGGTGCGCCTGCCGCTTCGATCTCAGCCGCTCTGCGTCCGAGCCAATCGCGGACTTCACCGGCGACGTCCTCATACTCGTGCGTCACTTCGCGGTGACGCTGCGGCTCGCCTCGCATATGCATGACGGCGATCGGCGTGGTCGTCTCGACCGCGACAGCCACGGTCTCTGGCGCGGCACCGGTGATGTCGTTGATCAGATGGGCGCCCGCCGCCACGGCCGCCCGCGCCACCGGCGCCGTCCAGGTATCGACGGAAACGAGGTGCCCTTCGCCGACCAGCATCTCGACCACGGGAACGACTCTCGCGATCTCTTGTTCGGGCGGCACCGCGGCAGCGCCCGTCCGCGTGGACTGCGCGCCCACGTCGATGATCGATGCTCCTGCGTCGCGCAGCGCCGCGGCGCGGCGCGGCGCTTCCTGGACATCCACGATGGACTCGCTGACCGGCGAGTCCGTCGCGACGTTGAGGATGCCCATGACCAGGCAGCGATCAGTCGCGTCGAGAGTCTGTCCGCCGAGTTGAATCTGCATGTCCGCTGGACTTCGTGCCGGCTCAGCGCTTGCGGGCCAGATAGTGCGGACTCAGGCCGAAGAAGACCTGCGCCGCCTCCATCACCGACTCATTCAGCGTCGGATGGGCGTGGATCGACTCGGCCAGGTCCGACGCGCGCGCGCCCATCTCGACCGCCAGCACACCCTCGCCGATCAGCTCACCCGCACCTGCTCCTACGACTTGCATGCCCAGGATGCGCTCGGTGCCGTGCTCGATCACCAACCGCGTCAGGCCGTCGTTTCGCCCCGAGGCCGTTGCACGGCCCAGCGCGGCCCAAGGAAAGCTGACCGTCGACGCCTCCATGCCAACGGCCGCGGCGTCGGACTGGCTCAGTCCGCACCACGCGATTTCCGGATCAGTGAAGATGACAGCAGGCACGGCCAACGGACGGAATGCCGATGGCTCGCCCAGAATCGCTTCAACGGCCACCGACGCCTCAGCCGTCGCCTTATGGGCCAGCATCGGCTCGCCGGCGACGTCTCCGATGGCGAAGATGGAAGATTCCGCTGTCCGACGCTGCTGGTCGGTCACGATAAAGCCGCGCTCGTCGATCAGTGCCTGCGTGCGTTCCAGTCCAAGGCCGCCGCTGTTCGGTCGGCGCCCAGTCGCAATCAGGACGTGGCTGTACACCTCCGTGCGCTCGACGCCTTCCTTGTCCGCGATGACGACTTCGACGCCGTCATCAGCCTCGGCGAGGGACTGCACGGAGGCGTTGACGTGGATCGCGTCGAACCGCGAACGCAGGCTGCGCTGCAGCACGCGGACGAGGTCGCGCTCGACGCCGCTGAGGATTTCAGGCAGCGTCTCCACCACGGTCACCCGCGCACCCAGCTCGGCATAGACGGTGCCCAGTTCGAGTCCAATGTAGCCGCCGCCGACGACGAGCAAGGTCTCGGGAATCTCGGGCAATTCAAGCGCAGTGGTGGAGTCGAGCAGGCGCTCAGAATCAAGCTGCAGAGCGCGCGGAGCGGCCGGCGTCGAACCGGTGGCCACGATCAACGAGTCGAACTCCAGAGGGATGACTTCGCCGTTCGACTCGATGTTGAGGGTGTTGCCGTCGCGGATGCGTCCGTATCCCTGTTGATACTGGACGCTGCGCTGGCGGCGCAGCAGTCCGAGACCGTTCGTCATCTTCTTGACGACGCCGTCCTTCCACTCGCGCAGCTGATCGAGGTCAAGCGTCGGCTCGCCGAAGCTGACGCCCCACGCGGACGCCTCGCGTGCTTCGCGGATCAGCTTGCCGACATGGAGCAGCGCCTTCGATGGGATGCAGCCCTCGTACAGGCAGACGCCGCCGGGTTGCGGCCGCGTATCGACGAGCGTGACATCCAAGCCGCGCTCGGCCGCGTGGAAGGCCGCGGGATAGCCGCCCGGTCCAGCGCCGAGCACGACCACCCGATGAGCGTCTCCGTCGCTGCGCTCTGTCACCACGCCGCCCTCCTCCCCGCTTAGCCGCCCAGCGCCAGCACCAGCGGCTGGCGAATCACGTCGGCGATCCAGGTCATGAAGCGCGCGCCGTCCGCGCCGTCGATCACACGGTGGTCGAACGTGAACGACAAGGGCAAAATACTGCGCGGTTCCCAGTCGCTGAGACCTTCTGACCAGACAGGCCGACGTTCCGCGCGGCCAATGCCCAGGATCGCCGTATTGGGGTGGTGAATGATCGGCGTGAAGTGTCCGGTGCCCAATCCACCCAAGTTGGTCACGGTGAAGCTGCTGCCGCGAAAGTCTTGCAGCTCCAGATCGCCCGACCGCGCGCGCTCTGAGATGTCCGTCAGCTCCACGGACAGCTCGATGATGTTCTTGCTGTCGACGTCGCGGATCACGGGCACGACCAGTCCGCGCGGCGTGTCCACCGCGACGCCGAGGTGGTAGTAGCGCTTGAGAATCAACTCATCGGTCTCAGCGTCGAGCGAACTGTTGACGTGCGGGTGCGCCTGCAAGGCGGCGGCGGCGATCTTGAGCAGGATGGCCGTGATCGTCAGCCGTCCGCCCAGCTCCTCGGCGCGATCGCGATAGTCGTGGCGGACCTGCTCGAGCTCGGTGACGTCAGCGGTGTGGTGCAGCGTCACATGCGGCGCCTCGTGCCACGACAGGGCCATGTTGCGCTTGATGGTGCGGCGCAGCCGGCTCATCGGCACGCGCTCGATCGCGCCGAACTCCGAAAAGTCTGGCAGCGGCCCTGGCGCCAGCGCTGAATGCGACGCCTGTGGCGCCTCGCGTGGCGTCTCTCGAGCGTGCCGCTTGATGTCGTCCAAGTCGATCCGCCCGCCCGGTCCGCTGCCGCCGACCGCGCGAATGTCGACGCCGATCTCGCGCGCAAACCGTCTGGCCGAGGGCGAGGCGAAGACAGGTCGACCCTCAGGCTCGCCGTCAAGCAAGGGCGCGGGAGCGGCAGACGGCAAGCCGGCTGGGAGTTCGCCAGGCGGATCGCCAATGTCTTCGGAGGGCAGCTCATCGCGCCCTCGGGCTGGAGGAGTTGGCGGGGCTTCGGGAGCGGGAGTTGGCGGGGCCAGCGCTGGCTCGTCTTGCGCGGATGCAGTCGCACTCGGCTCGTGCGCCGCCGACGCGCGGGGATCGCTGGCCTCAATGCTGAGCACAAGATCGCCGGGACGGATCGTCTGGCCGTTGCTGACATGTACGGCAACCACCGCTCCGCCAACTGGCGAGGGCAGGTCCAGCGTTGCTTTCTCGGTCTCAATCTCGATCAGCGGCTGTTCGATCACGACCACGTCACCGACGGAGACGTAGATCTGGAGCACATCGGCCTCTTCAATGTCCTCCCCAAGGTCGGGCAGAACCACGGCTCCGGGATCGGATGCGTTGGTCGTCATGGCGAACCTCTACTGCAACATCGGATCGGGGCGCTCGGGGTCGATGCCGAGCGTGTCGCGCGCGCGCAACAGCGTGTCTCCATCGATCTCATCGCGCCGCGCCAGTGCGCTCAAGGCCGACCAGACCACAGAGTTCGCGTCGACTTCGAAGAAGTCGCGCAGGGCCTCGCGCGTGTCTGAACGACCGAAGCCATCGGTGCCCAGCGCCGTCAGCGGACCTGGCAGCCAGCGGGCGACCATATCCGGCAGCGTTGCGACGTAGTCGCTCGCCGCGATGATCGGCGCGCTCGATGTTCCCAGCGAACGCTCCAGCCAGGAACGGCGCGGTTCTTCCAGCGGATGCATGCGGTTCCAGCGGTCGGTACGCAGCGCCTCGCGCCGCAGCTCGGTGTAGGACGTGACCGACCAGACATCGGCGCGAACGCCGTAATCGTGCTCCAGCATCTCTCGGGCGCGGCGCACTTCATTCAGGATCGGTCCGCTGCCGAGCAGCCGAACTTGCGGTTCATCGCACGGGGCCAACTGGTAAATGCCGCGCAGGATCCCCTCGCGCACCAGCTCCGAATCGGGCATCGGCGGCTGCGCGTACGCCTCGTTCTCGACGGTGACATAGAAGAACACGCTCTCGTCCTCATCGTGCATGCGCCTGAAGCCCTCTTGCACAATGACCGCGATCTCGTAGGTGTACGCCGGATCGTAGGAGACCAGATTGGGAATCGACGACGCCAGGAGGTGGCTGTGTCCATCCTGATGCTGGAGGCCCTCGCCGTTCAGGGTCGTGCGGCCCGCGGTGGCGCCGATCAGGAAGCCGCGCGCCCTCGCGTCGCCGGCGGCGAATGCGAGATCGCCAATGCGCTGCAAGCCAAACATCGAGTAGAAGATGAAGAACGGGATCATCGGCGCCTTCAGCGTCGAGTAGGCGGTACCGCCGGCGATGAACGACGACATCGCGCCGGCCTCGGTGATGCCCTCTTCAAGAATCTGGCCGTCGCGCGATTCCTTGTAGAAGAGCAGGCGGTCCGAATCGACCGGTTCGTACAACTGGCCGGTCGACGCATAGATGCCAAACTCGCGAAACATGCCTTCCATGCCGAAGGTGCGCGACTCGTCCGGCACGATCGGGACGATGCGACGGCCGATCTCACGGTCGCGCATGAGCCGGCTCAGCATGCGCACGAATCCCATTGTGGTGGACGCCTCACGATCGCCCGTGCCCTCATGAAACTCCTGGAACGCGTCGTCTGGCGGCGCGGTCAACGGCGACGGCGGCGAACGCCGTTCGGGCACCGGCCCGCCCAATGATGTCTGGCGCTCAGACATGTAGAACGCCTCTCGACTGTCGGGCGAGGGACGATAGAGCGGAGCACCGATCACCTCTTCGTCGGAGAGGGGGATTGCGAAGCGGTCGCGGAACTGCATCAGCTCCCGTTCGTTGAGCTCCTTCTGCTGATGCGTGATGTTGCGGCCTTCGCCCGCCTCTCCGAGGCCGTAACCCTTGATCGTCCGAGCCAGGATGACCGTCGGCGCGCCGCGATGGTCGCTGGCTGCGCGGAAGGCTGCGTGGACTTTGAGCGGGTCATGTCCGCCCAGACGCATCCGCCAAAGGGCGTCGTCGGAGAGGTCATCGACCATCCTCAGCAGGCGCGGATCAACGCCCCAGAAGTGCTTGCGAATGTATCCGCCGCCGGCCACCGTGTACTTCTGATACTCGCCGTCGACCACTTCGCCCATGCGCTGAACGAGCAGCCCCTCATCGTCTCGCGCGAGCAGCTGGTCCCACTCCGATCCCCAGATCACCTTGATCACATTCCAGCCGACGCCGCGGAAGACGGCTTCGAGTTCCTGAATGATCTGTCCGTTGCCGCGCACCGGACCATCGAGCCGCTGCAAGTTGCAGTTGACGACGAAGATCAGGTTGTCCAGCTCTTCGCGCGATGCGAGCGCGATCGAACCGAGTGACTCCGGTTCGTCCGTCTCGCCGTCGCCGAGGAAGCACCAGACCTTGCGATCCGTGGGCGGCAACAGGTCGCGGTTCTCGAGGTAGCGGATGAATCGCGCCTGGTAGATGGCCTGGATCGGCCCCAGTCCCATCGAGACCGTGGGGAACTGCCAATAGTGGTCCATCAACCACGGATGGGGATACGAGGGAAGTCCGCCGGAGAGTTCCTGGCGAAACTTGTGCAGCTGGGCTGGCTCGAGTCGGCGCTCGACATAACCGCGCGCATAGATGCCTGGTGCCGAATGCCCCTGGAAGTAGACCAGGTCTCCGCCGCTGGGGTGGTCCTGGCCGCGGAAAAAGTGGTTGAATCCCACCTCGTACAGCGTCGCCGCCGACGCGTAGGTCGAAATGTGCCCACCGATGCCGTGGTTGTTCTGGTTCGCCTCGACGACCATCGCCATCGCGTTCCAACGGATGATCGACTTGATTCTGCGTTCGAGCTCGAGGTCGCCGGGATAGGCGGGTTGCCGCTCAATGGGGATCGTGTTGACATACGGCGTCTGCGATGTCACGGGCAGGCGGATGCCGCCGCGCTGGGCCTCGATCTGGAGTGACTGCAGCAGCCGCGAGACGCGGTCGGGCCCGCGCCGCCGTGCGACATCGCGCAAGGAGTCGATCCAGTCGTTCGTTTCCAGCCAGTCGTCGGCGCCCAATGGGTCTGTCGCGCGGGGGTGCGCTGAAAACCAGGGAGACTCAGAGGTCGTCATCGTGGATTCAGTCTACTCAAGATTCGCACCGGCACCGTTCCCGCGCTTCGGTCGCTGGATAGACTGAAACAGAGGCAAAACACGGGGAGGCAGAGTGGGGAGGCAACGTGGGCACGCAGACGCTGGCGACGACGAGCACCAGCCGCGAGCCGGTATCTGTGCGGGGCGTCGAGCGCTCGCAGATAGTCCAGATCACGCATGCGGGACGCGTGCCCTACGCAGACGCGAACAGCTGGCAGCAGAGCCGCGCCGCGGCCGTCGCCGCCGGGTCCGCGCCCGAAGTTGTGGTGCTGCTGGAGCATGATCCGGTCTACACACAGGGGCGTCGAGGCGGCCGCGAACACGTGCTGCGACCGCTGTCGGCGCCCGTCATCGATACCGATCGCGGCGGAGACATCACGTTTCATGGCCCCGGCCAGCTCATTGTCTGGCCGATCCTGAGGGTTCGGGAGCGGCAGATCGGCATCGCATCCTACGTGCGCGGACTCGAAGAGGCGGCGCGCTTGACCGTCGCGCAGTTTGGCATCGAGGCAGCTGCCGTGTCCGGCCGGCCCGGCCTCTGGATCGGCGAGCGCAAGCTCGCCAGCGTGGGCGTCCGCATCCAGGGCGGAGTCAGCCGACACGGTCTGGCGCTGAACTGTGATGTCGACCTCGCCTGGTTTGATGACATTCGCGCCTGCGGGATCGAAGGCGCATCGGCGACGTCGCTGTCGATTGAGGCGGGCCGACATGCCTCGGTGGAGGCCTGCGCGCCGATCCTTGCGGCAAGCTTCAGCGACGTGTTCGGCCTGAGGCTCTCGATGGCTCGATGGCGGGGAGGCGATTGATGCCGCGAACGCGCGAGCGCAAGCCGCAGTGGATTCGGGCCCAGTTTCCAGGTGGAGAGCGCTACGGGCAGATCGTCCAGCTGTTGCAGGACGAGACGCTCAACACGGTCTGCCAAGAGGCGCGCTGCCCGAACATCGGCGAGTGCTTCAACCGCGGCACCGCGACATTCATGATTCTGGGCGATACCTGCACGCGCGCGTGCGGATTTTGCGCTGTCACGTCTGGCAAGCCGCAGCCCCTTGATTGGGCCGAGCCCGCGCGCCTGGCCGCGGCGGTCGATCGGCTGGGCTTGTCCTACGTGGTCATCACCTCAGTCAATCGAGACGACACTGCCGACGGTGGGGCTCAGATCTTCGCCTCGTGCATCGAGCTGATTCGCCGTCGGCGGCCGCAGACATCGGTGGAAGTGCTGATCCCGGACTTTGTCGGCAACTGGAACGCCCTGGACACCGTGCTGCGTGCCGCGCCGACTGTGCTGAACCACAACGTCGAGACCGTCCAACGGCTTTACCCACGCGTGCGCTTCCAGGCGCGTTACGAGCGCTCGCTAGAACTGCTGCAGCGCGCTTCGGAATGGCAGCCGCATATTCCGACCAAGACCGGATTCATGCTGGGACTGGGCGAGGAGCGGGACGAGGTGTCGCAACTGCTGCGCGATCTGCGCGCGTCGCGCGTTGAACTGCTGACCGTCGGACAATACTTGCAGCCGTCGTCGAAGCACCTGCCAGTCGTGCGTTACGCACCACCCGAGGAGTTCGAGGACATCCGCGCGGAGGCGCTCGCGTTGGGCTTCCGACACGTGGAGTCAGGCCCGATGGTGCGCAGTTCCTACCACGCCGACGCACAAGCGCGCGCCGCGCAGGTGGTCAGCGGCGGACTGCACGTCCCGCTGGATGCAAGCGGCTAGCTCCTGCTAGGACTCGTCGTCGTTGATCGGAATCCGCAAGACGTCGCCGGGGTGAATGTAGCTCTGGCTGTCGAGCCCGTTGATGTCCATGATCGCCTCGACCGTGGCGTCGTGCTGCACGGCGATCTCGTAGAGCGTGTCGCCCTCTTCGACGGTGTACTCCACCGTGCGGATCGACTCCGGCACGGGTGCGGCTGCTTGAGCTTCCTGGGCCGCGGTGGCCGCGGTCGGCGTTGCGACGACGATGGGCCGCACGGGTGCGGGCGCCTGATCCTGTTGTGTCTGGGCTACGCTCGCGACCGCATTCTGCGCGCTGGCGCTGGGAGCTGAAGTCGTTGTGGCGGGGGGACTCGGCTGCAACGCGGTCGACTCACCGTCGCGGCTGCGGTCAATGGCCGCGACCTCCGTCTGTTGTAGTTCGACTTCCTGCACGAGCTGGGAGTCCGACGATCCGATCGCGCCGCCGATGAAGAGCAAGATCGACAAGGCGGCGATCGGCGCGAGCACCAGTGAGAGGGGCACGCCCTGCTGATCTCTCGGCGGCGTGATCTGCAGACCCGCTCCGCTGATGCCGTAGGCGCTGACGGACGAGATTGGCCGCGGCGCCTGAGGCTGGGAGGCGGCGAGCATGATCAATCGATCTCGCCACCACATACCGGCCGCTGCGAAGCCGACGAGGATGCCGAAGACCAGCAACCACACTCCGTGTCCCGGCCAGATCAGGTCCAGAATCAAGAGCAGAAGGAAGGCAGCCGCGGCGAGCGCGGCCGCTGGTTTGATGCTGAGTCTCATCATGGCGCGTGTTCTTTCCCAAACGCAGGCAGTGATTCCACTCTAGCCACACGTCATAAGCAGCGCGCAAGCCGATTCCCGTAAACCACCTCCCGACCAAACGCTGCGACGCCAACGACATGGTCTCAGCGGATATCTCGCGTACACTCGCTGGAAACACGCGCGACACGCCTGCCGTCGCAGATGCGGACCGGCGTGATGGGAGATCGCGATGACGCAGGCCCATTCCGACGCGGGCGCGGATTCAGGGAGTCCGTCGCTGACCGATCTGGCGCAGGCCGCCGGACTCCGCATGGAGGAAATAGACGGCCATCAACGCGAGGTCGGCTCGCCCGACCTGTTTGATCGCATCTCCCACTTCCAGCTCGCAGACCAGGCACGCGCCGCCGGCCTCTATCCCTTCTTTCAGCCGATCGAGGTCAACGACGGCCCTGAGGCCGTCGTCGATGGCAAACGCGTGATCATGCTCGGCTCGAACAACTATCTCGGGCTCACACGCCACCCAAAGGTGCTCGAGGCGGCGCACGACGCGCTCGACCGATACGGCCCCTCCATGACCGGTTCGCGCCTGCTGAACGGGACGAGTCCGGTCCATCTCACGCTCGAGGAGGAGCTCGCCGAGTTCCTCGGCATGGAAACGGCCATCGTCTTCTCGACGGGCTATCTGGCCAATCTGGGCGCGGTCTCGGCGCTGATTGATCGACACGGTATCTCTGTCCTGGATCGTGACGTGCATGCATCCATCTACGACGCCGCCGGGCTGGCGCTGGGTAAGTACACCCGCTTTCAGCACAACGATCCCGAGCACCTCGATCGGGTCCTCAGCAATCTCAACCCGGAACAGGCACGGCTCGTGCTGATCGATGGCGCCTATTCGATGGGCGGCGACCTCGCGCCGCTGCCCGAACTGCGCGAAGTCTGCCGCAAACACCAGACGCGGATGCTGGTCGACGACGCGCACGCAATCGGTACGGTCGGACCGACTGGACGCGGCACGCGATCTCACTTCGGGCTCGATGAGCCTGACGATCTGACGATCGGCACGTTCAGCAAGACGTTGGCGTCCGTGGGCGGATTCTGCGCCGGTCCGCACAAGGTCATCGAGTACATCCGCCACTTCTCGCGTCCGATGCTGTTCACGGCCGCGCTGCCGCCGGCCTCCGCGGCGGCGGCGTTGACGGCACTGCGGCTGATCGATGAGGAAAACTGGCGGGTTCAGCGAGTGCAAGAGATCGGCGCGCGAATGCGGCGAGAGTTGGACGCGCTCGGTTTCGACGTCGCAAACTCTGCCACGCCGATCATCCCGATCCGCGTCGGCGATGAGGTGCGCACCGCAGTGTTCTGGCGCGACCTGCTCGATCACGGGGTCTACACCAACGCCGTCATCGCGCCCGCCGTCCCGCGCGGGCAGGCCATCCTGCGCACCTCCTACATCGCCACGCACACCGACGAACAGCTCGAACGGGCACTGCAGATCTTCGAAGAAGCCGGCCGCCGGCAGGGCGTCATCTCGTAGCGCCATGCGAGTCCTCGTCACCGGCGGTAGCGGATTCGTCGGCGGACACGTCGCGCGGCAGCTCGATGCGGACGGCCACGACGTGCGTCTGCTGATGCGTCGGACCAGCGATGACTCGAACGTGCGAGATGTGCAGTACGAGCGGGTCTTGGGCGACCTGATGGAGCCCGCGTCGCTCACGGCCGCTTGCGTCGGTGTCGAAGCGGTCGTCCATTCGGCCGCGGTGTTGCGCGCGGTCGACCAAGATGACTTCATGCGCGTCAACCGAAGGGGAACGGCGAATCTCGCCAGCGCAGCGGCGGCAGCGGGCGTGCAACGGTTCCTGCATATCTCCTCGATCGCCGCACAAGGTCCAGCTTCCGGTCGTGAACCTGAACCGCCGGACACGACGCCGCATCCGGTGTCTGCATACGGACGTTCCAAGGCCGCCTCCGAGGAGGCTGCCCTCGAACAGCGCGGAACGATGCAGCTCACCATTCTGCGGCCGCCGATGATCTACGGTCCGGCCGATGCGGGGCTGCAGGCCTTCTTCTGGATGGCGCAACGCAAGCTGTCCGTGAGACTCGGCGACGGGACAAATCTGGTCGACGCGATCTACGGTCCTGACTTGGCGGAGGCAGTTTCGGCGATCCTGAACTCGGACCTGGAAGGCGTCGTGCGCTACCACATCTGCGATGAGGGCGGTCCGTACACCTGGAATGACCTGCTCGCCCAGTTGCAGTCGGTGGCAGGCAAGCGACTGGTCATCCCCACGCTGCCGGCGAGCGTCTTTCACGGCGCGGCCCGATGCTCGGAGTGGTGGGCGCAGCTGACAGGCACGGAGCCGACGTTGGATCGCACTCGGGTGGTGGAAATGCGGCAGCGCGCGTGGCTGTGCGACGCCTCAACGCTCAAGCGCGACACCGGCTGGAGTGCGCGGCGCAGCCTGAACGACGGGATGCGCGAAGCGATGGCCTGGTACCGCGAACATGGCTGGGCGTAGCCGTCGAGACATGCCACACCTCTGGTCCTTTGACCTCGATGGCGTCCTGGCCGAGCCGCCGTTCGGATGGAATCCGGCGATCAACCGCGATGTGTCGCTGGCGCCTGACCCGTCGACGCAGCTGCCGATCTCGACGACGCCATCCGGCATGTTGGGCGGCATCATGGATCGTCTGCTGGAATCGACTTGGTACCGCGTTCGCTATGTGCTGCGTCCGCCGAGACCGGGTGCGCTGGAGGTCGTCCGGGCCGCGTCGCGGACGGGGCGGGTGATTGTCCTCACTGGGCGGCACGAGCACGGCCGCACGCAGACGAACGCCTGGCTCGAGCGGCACGGCTTCGCAGACTCGATCGACGAGCTGGTCATGAACGCGTCACCGCTCAGTTCGCCCCGTTACAAAGAGGCGTATCTGCGCGGCCGGGATGCATCGCTGCACATCGATGACGACGCGGCAACGTGCGCGCTGCTGGCCCGCGCCGGCATCGACGTCGCGCTCATGACCTGGCCGCGCAACATGGGTCTGAGTTACCCCGAGCACGTCACGCGCTGCGCTGACCTGCAAGAGGTTGGCGCGTTGATCGAACGGTTGGCCTGGGATGATTGAAGCAGTCGAGATCGACGCGCCGATCGGCCATGTCTGGGAGCTGCTGCGTGCGGAGGCGCAGCTGGGCGTGGATGAGTCCCAGGCGGTCGTCCTCTCCGAGTCGCGCGGGAGGCAGTTGCTGCTTGAAGTGCGCATGGGCGCGGGATTCCGCGTCCAACACGCGTATGAGCTGCGTCCGCGAGCGAACGGCTGCACGATCAGCGACACCGCGCGCCCGCTCGGCTGGCGCTGGCGTGTGAGCAACGTCTTCCTCATTGGTCGGGGCATGCGCGCGATCGACGCGTCGGCCGAGCAGGGGCTGCGCAACCTCAAGGCGGCCGCCGAGGAGCACGCTGACCCTTGATCGACGCGGGACTTGCCATCCGACGCTCCTCGACATAACTTTAAACTGTGCAGGGAGTGTAGAGTTGCTCGACGCAACAGTTTCGTGATCGAAAGGCCGACTCGTGTTGGACCCGCGCTCGAGGCTGTGGAGTCTGATTCTGGGGATGGCCGTTGTGGCGCTGTTCGCGCTGGGCGCCTTGCACGGAGTATCCGCCGACGACCCGGCGTCTGATCGGGCGCCGGGGCTGCGAGCGCTCACCTCGTCAACGACCACATTCACCACGCCGCTGAGCGGTGGCGTCTACGTCTGGAAGGCTGGGCGGTTGCTGCCCGCGGCGCACGCCCGCGTCTCGACTGGAACCAGCCTGGTGCGCGCTGACGCCAGCGGCCGCTTCGAGTTCACAGCGGAAGAGCGGACTGGACAACTGACCGTCGTGCAACCGGGCTACAACAATGTGCAGCGCCCGGTCTACCGAGACCGATCGGTGATCGTGCTGCGCAAACTCGTGGTGCGCGCGATCTTCGTCCCCTTCCTTGAGATCGAGAAGCAGGAGGTCCAGGACTTCGTCAGCGACCTGATCGAGCGGGACTTGATCAACGCGGTGGTGGTTGATCTGAAGGACGAAGGCGGCCGGGTCATCCCGTTTGCCGCAAACGAGACTGCCCGCGTGATGAAGGCCGACGCGCAGTTCGCCTTCCCGAGAACGACCAGCTTCCTCGAGCAACTGGGCGAGCAGGGCGTCTACCGCATCGGTCGGATTGTGACGTTCTTTGACCCTTGGTTCTCGGCCTGGCACCCTCAGCACTCTCTGCACAACCTCAGCGGCGGCCGATTCAGAGACAGCAACGGCAACAGCTGGGCGTCGCCCTTCTCCTTCGAGGCCCGCCGCTACAACATCGAAATCGGCATGGCCGCGGCTGGCTACGTCGACGAAATTCAGTACGACTACGTTCGCTTGCCATACGAGAGCGTGCTGGAACGCAGCCAGTTCAGCGAGGCCGAGCGGGTCGCCACGATCAACAGATTTGCCCAGGAGGCCGGAGACGCCTTGCATCAGGTCGGCTTAGCGGTGTCGTTCGACACCTTTGGTGTCATCTCGACGGCGGGCAACGACCAAGGCATCGGACAGTCGGTGGCGGGCGTCGCGCCGCATCTCGATTACGTCTCGCCGATGGTTTATCCCAGCGGTTGGACGCCTGGCTCGTTCGGCTTTGCCTATCCGCCCGCGCATCCCGGCGCGGTGGTCGGCCGAAACGTCCAGGCGACGATCGAACTGATTGACGAGCCCGGATCGGCAGTGGTTCGTCCGTGGCTACAGGACTTTACCGACTACCAGTCGCGCGGGCTGGCCTACCACGCGGACTTCGTTCACGCACAGATCGAAGCGACCGCCGAGGTCGGCGGGATCGGCTTCATGCTCTGGGATCCGTCGCTGCGCTATCAGCTCGACGCGTTGCAGCGCGCGGTCAGTATCGACTGGACCTGGCCGGACTGAGCCAGTTAGATGCCGGTGCCCCATCCAGAATCGACGAGGAACCGGTTCAGCTGGCCGTTGAACTCCGTTGCCCGCTCGAAGTAGACGCTGTGGCCGGTCGCTGGAATCTCGTAGTACTGCGATCCCGGGACCAGTTCGGCGGCCAGACGCATGCAGGACGGCGGCATGATTGGATCGTTCCCGCCCACGACCCAGAGGATGGGCATCGTTAATGCCGCGACGGCGTCAGGATCCGGCGTCTGCTCGCGCAGGGTGTTCAGCATGGCTGGATCGCGCGGTGGATTGAGGGCCATGATCTCCTCGTAGAGGAAGGCCAACGCCGGGTCACGTTCGCGCAGGCCGCGATCGTAGGCGAGCGACTCCAGACCCTGCTCGCGGACGGCCGCGCGGGCGACTTCGTACGGTTCCCGCATCGACTCGGTCAACAGTCCGCCCAGCGTGTCGGCCATGACCAGCGCCGCCACTCGTTCGGGCGCTTTGAGCGCTGCGCCCAGGCAGCTCCAGCCGCCCATCGATTGCGCGACCAGCGCCGCCCGTTCAATCCGCAGCTCGTCCATCAGCGCGAGCAGGTCGTCGACGAAGGCCGCGGGGCCCGGTCCGCCGGTCGGGACGCTGCGGCCCCAGCCTCGATGATCGAACGCAACGCAGCGGTAGGACTTGGCGAACAGCGGTATCTGCTGCCACCAGGAGAGGTGATTGCCTCCCGCGCCATGCGCGAAGATGATCGGCGGGCCGCCGCCCGTCTCCTCGTAGTAGATGTCGCAGCCGGGTCGTTCGAGAATGGGCATTGGGCGCCTCCGCAGCGAATACGCTCTGAGTCAGCTCGAATCACGTCGTGATGGGGCGAGGCTAACACCGCCACAGGCAGACGGGGACTCAAGCAATGGACATGCGCATCGCCCTGAGCGGCGCCGATCAGCCTGTTGGTCTCGCGGTACGTCGCGAGCTTGAGCGGCACGCCGTCGACGTCATGCCGTTCGACGTCACGAGCGCAGATGCGCTGCAATCAGCGCTCGACCGCGCGACCCACGTCGTCCACGCCGCTTCGCTGACGGATCCCGGCCATCCAGCCGCGATCTACGCCGAGGCCAACGTGCATTCGACGACGTCGTTGCTTGACGCGTGCCGGCAACGAGACCTGGCACAGGTGTTGATGGTCTCGACGACCGAGACGTATGGGCGCCGCCTGCCGCCCTGGCCAGTCAGCGAAAGCTGGGTACCGAGACCCTTGGGGCCGGCGTTGCAGAGCCGCGTCGCGGCGGAGCGAGCCGCGCGCACCTATCGACGCCGCGTGCCGCTCTCAATCCTGCGCGCGGCGCCGGTGATCGCCGAGGGCGGCGGGCAGATGCTCCAGCTGCTGCGCCACTTCACCTCGCGGCCTCGCGCGGCGCTCGTCGCGGGCGGCGAGGCGCCGATCTCCATCCTCGCCGGCGCCGACCTCGGCCGCGCCGTCTGGGCGATGTTGATCCATTCCGATGAGGCGGTTGATCACGTGTTTCACGCCACATCTGCACACACGACGTGGGGCGAGCTGGCTCGCGAGTCGTGCCAGCTGCAAGGCGTCGAAGCGAGATTCTGGAGTGCGCCGTATCTCGCGTCGCGGGCGCTGTGGACGCTGCGACTGTCGGGATGGGTGCTGCCGGAGCCGGAAGGCGTGGACGGCTACGTCGACGTGACGGGGCGGCCGCACCTGATCGACGACTCGCGTGCGCGCGTGGCGCTGGAATATGAGCCGGTGCTGGGCGTCCGCGCGGCGATCGCGCAGGCGCTCGACGTGTACCGGCGAACCGGCGCGACAGACTCGGCCTAAGCGCGGCCTAGCCGCCTATCCGACGGCCTGGACGGCGTCGGCGACCTTGTAGGCGAGGCCTTCCTCGAAGATGCTCGGCACGATCCGATCCGGCGTGGGGTCGGTCACGAAGTCGGCGATGGCTTGCGCCGCGGCGATCTTGTGCTCGTCCTCGATCTTGGGAATGCCGCCATCGAGCAGCCCGCGGAACATGCCCGGGAAGCCGAGCGCGTTGTTGATCTGGTTGGCAAAGTCCGAGCGTCCCGTGGCAACGATCGCCGCGCCTGCCTCGGCCGCCTCGTCCGGCATGATCTCGGGCGTGGGGTTGGCCATCGCGAAGACCATGGCGTTGTCGTTCATCGAGGCGACATCAGCGACCGTGACCAGGCCCGGCCCGGCGAGCCCGAGGAAGAGGTCGGTCCCTTCCATCACCTGGGACGTCTGCGGGATGCTGCCGTCGGCGTTGTTGCGGAATCCGCACCACTCGGCGGCCTCGCGCTTCCACGGGTTGAGGTCTTCGCGGTCGACGGTGAGCAGGCCCTTGGAGTCGATCAGCGCGACGTCCTCACAGCCCATCTCGCGCAGGATGGCGCCGCAGGCGATGCCGCTGGCGCCGGCCCCCAGGATTGAGGTCCGCACATCCTTGAAGTCGCGGTTGGTCAGGCGCAGGGCGTTGATCACACCGGCCAGAGCCACCACGGCAGTACCGTGCTGGTCGTCGTGCATGACCGGGATGTCCAGCGAGTCGTGCAAGCGTTGCTCGATCTCGAAACAGCGCGGCGCGGAAATGTCCTCAAGGTTGATCCCGCCCAGCGACGGCGCAATCGCCTCGATCGCGGTGCAGATCTCATCGACGCTGCGCACCGACAGCGCAATCGGGATCGCGTCCACGCCGGCGAACGAGCGGAAGAGGACGCACTTGCCCTCCATCACTGGCAGCGCGGCCTGCGGTCCGATGTCGCCGAGTCCGAGCACGGCAGATCCGTCGGTGATCACGGCGACGAGGTTGCCGACGCCGGTCATCACGCGCGCCAGCGATGGGTCGCGGGCGATCTCGAGGCAGGGCGCCGCCACACCGGGCGTGTAGACAACCGAGAGGTCGTCGTGGTTCTCGACCGTCACCTTCGACGCGTAGTCGACCTTGCCGCCCCATTCCCGATGCATCTCGATGGCGCGCTGGTCGTAGTCGCTCATGGTCTCGCTCTCTCTGCGCCCCGCCGACCGTCGGCGGAGCCCGCGAATTGGTATTCCTGCACTGTAGACGTGTGAGTAGCGTTGGTCACTAGCACAAGCGCCGCCAACGAGCGTGACAGACAGCGCTGGTCGCGCACTGGTACTCCGAGCGTTACGGCGGTTACACCAAGATGGCGCGCAAGACAGCCAGAGGTGTCAGAGCAGGCTGCCTTCGAGGATCCCGCGGTGCGCGCGCAGGACGAGTTGGCCCTCTTCGCGCCGTTCGACAATCAGCGGCTTGCGGCAATGGACGCACGGCGATGTTTCCTTGCGTCGCAGCAGACCTTTGGGCGGTACGCGGGCGACCGTGGGCTGTTCGCAGTACGGACAGGTCACGTCCCAGCGCATGCAGGCGCGAATGCGCAGCGGTTCGCCGCTCTTCTCGGATCGGGAGACGACGAGGTCGTAGCGGCATTGCCTGCACATCGTCACGACGCGCCGCGGCCGATCGCGCTCGGGCGGCACGCCAACGTCGAGTCGTTGATCGCAGTTTGGGCAGCGGATTCGGCGGGTCGAGACTCGGTCGGCCATGCGTTCATCCTACTGAGTCAACCATACGGACGCAGATGGCATAACCTGCGTTCATGAGCCAGTACTCACGGAATCAGGGCGGGCCGCGCGATTACTCGAGCCCGCATATCCGCGTGCGCGGCGCCGCCGACTACCGACGCTACTCCGGAGAGCGGTTGCGGCTGCCCAACGAGCGGCAACTCATCGGCCCCAGGCTGAAGCGAATGATCAGCGGACTGGCGGTGCTCGCCATCCTGGGCGGGATCGGGGTCGCGGTCTACTTCGGAGTCACAGAACTGCTGGAGGACGACTCGCCAGCGGTCGTGACGGAGCCAGCGACGGACGCCGCGGCGTCCGAGGACGGGGCGGCCGAGGACGGGGCGGCTGAACAATCCGCCGCAGACTCGGCAGCAGAACCGGCGGCAACACCGCCTGAGACCGCTGAAGCGCAGTCGCAAGAACAGGAATCGCCAGCGGCTGAGTCTGCCGAGCAAGATCGTCAAGCGGCCCCGGAGCAAGGTGCGGCTGTGGCGCAAGAGCAGCAAGCCGAGACGACAGCAGGGTCTGTGCAGCAGCAGAGCACCGAGATGTCCATCCCCGTCTCGGAGATTCAGCCCACGGTCGTCGATATGGCGGTCGTCCCGGCCCAGATCGACGGCGCGGAGATCGCCGCCGAGCGGGTCACGGCGGAACCGATTCCGTCAGGCATTCCGCGCCAACTCGGCGACGGAGCGGCCTACGATCCCACTGAGCCGGCGACGGTCTTCACATCACGCTGGCCAGTTGGCACGACGCTGCGTCTGACGCGTCTGCCAGGCGCCACGCTGCTGACCGATGAGGAACAAGCGGCGGTCGTCGGCACTGAGGCGCTCGTGGTCGTACGCGGGACAGAAGCGTCGAACACTGATCTGCAGTTGAGCCCAGCCGCATTCGATCTGATCGCGGTCTATGGCACGGAGCGGATCATCGCCGTATCGGTCGAGGTCACAGCGCCACCGCCACAGTAGGAGCGCAGCAGAAGACAGATGCGCCACATGATGCAGGGCGGCGACGTTGCGCCGCCGGGGGAGGCTGCAGTTCGGTCGTGAGGCCGGGCTAGCTTCGGCGGCGGCGACCGAAGGGCATGCGCAGCTCTTCGCCGTAGTTCAGGAAGTCTTTCTCTTCCCCACAGACGAGGCAGCGTCCATGCGACACTTGCTGGTTCGGCCGGTCGATGGACCAGGCGTGGGAGCATGCATCAGAGCCAGCGTCCTCACCCACCCCTCCGTCAATGTCCGCGCGGCTTCGACTTTCGGTTGGTTGATGCGCCACGTTTTGCCCCGTCGCCTGTTGCCAATGTATGGACGTAGCGTATGCCAACTACGCAACAGACGCTACGGCAAACGGTTTACTCGTCATAAGCGATCGGCCTGCCGGCCGTCCCGGGCACGTTACGGCCGAACAGGTCAGGGCTGGCGCTCGTACAGGGTGTGGTACTTGTCGCCGCCGGAGATCGCTTGGCGCAAATCTTCGCGGTCCAGTTCAAACAGCCGCTGCAGCGCCGACCGCGCGTCGGCCTCTGCTGTCTCGTCGCCCTCGCAGCGTTCGAGGATGCGCTCGAAGAGGTCTGCCTCGACGAAGGACTCGACGCGGCCGGACCATGGGAAGAAGACGAATGACTCAGGGTCGTCGAAACCAGGGCGCAGCTTGCGCAGCTCGCGCAGCCGTTCCCGCGGCCCTCTCACTGGCTCGACCACACGGATGAACGGTCCGTCAACATCGTTGCGACGACCGTCGATGAGCAGCCGCTCCTGCAGCCACCCGAAGCCGATCACGACGACATCGGCGTCCCGCAGGGCGCGCAAGGTCTCCTCAGGGTCGAATGCCTCATCAGCCATGAGCCGCAGTATACGATCAGTCACGCTGCACTGCCGATCCTCGTCTGCCCGCTCCCCGAGGCTGCACTGCTCAGCCCCGATGTCAGCGCCGACGCAGCCTTCGATATAGTCGCGGAGAGGTCAGACCGTATGCGCCGCTCGCCCAACGCTGTCCGTCCGCATCGCTCGGCCGAGCAGGCCGACGCGTTCCGCGCGTTGTTTCGACAGCAGGGAGACCGGCTCTGGAACGCTGACCGCGATGTCGACTGGGCGGCGGGGTCGACGATTCCCGCCGCGCGACGCGCGGCCTGGCTGCGGATGATGAACGTCTTCCTCGGGCTCGAGGTCATGGGGCTGGACACGATCCAGGTGATGATGAGCCAGGCCACACATCAGCTGCGCGATCCAGCGCTCAACCTGTACCTCGCCGCGCAGTGCCAGGACGAGGCCCGCCACGTCTACGCGCTCGACCGCTATCTGACGGAGGTTGGAGGGCACGGCTACCTGTCGACGCCGGAGCGCTTCCTGATTGAGCGCTTCGGCGGTATGGCGTCCTGGGGCTTCTACCGGGTCGAGAACTGGCTGACGTCGACGTTGTTCAGCGAGAACTTCGCGGCGCTCTTCCTGCAGCAGGCGCTGGACCTGGATGATGTGGATCCGCTCGCCAAGCAGATCTTCCGGCTGATTCTGCGAGACGAAGTGCGGCACGTGAACTTCCTGCACACGATCCTGCCGCAGTTGATCGATCGACTGCCAGCCGCGGGCCGCTTCTATGTCTGGCAAAGCCAGCTGCTGCTGGCCAGCGCGGTGGCGCTCGGACTGCGGAGGATCAAGCAGGACGTGGCCGACCTGGGCATCGACGTTGACCGTTACAAGTCGACGCTGCTTGAAAATCTCGACGTCCAGTTCCACGACGCCGGCCTGGACTCGTTCCTGAAGATCGACACGTACGCCAAAGTGTTCAACGCCGTCACATGAGCAGCGCATCACGTGGCAGCGGCGGTATCGATGACTGGCGACGGCAGAGCTCCGAGATCGTGGAGGACTTCAAGTTCTTCAGGCTGCGGCGCGACATCGCTCGTCACCCCACGTCGGGCCGCGATCACCGCTTTTTCATCTTCGAGTTCCCCGACTGGGTCAACATCATGCCGATCACGCCTGAGCGCGAGGTCGTGTTCGTCAACCAGTTCCGGCACGGCACGCGAGAGCTGACGCTGGAGATTCCTGGCGGCATCGTCGACCCCGGCGAGGACGCGAAACAGGCGGCGCTCCGTGAGATGTTCGAGGAATCTGGCTACGCCAGCTCCGAGGCGATCGAGCTCGGCTGGGTACATCCCAACCCGGCGCTGCAAGAGAACCGCTGCTGGTCGTTCCTCGCGCAGGACGTGACCCGCAACGTCGCGGCTGACCATCAGGTCGGCACGGGCAGCGAAGCCATCGAAGTCACGACCGTGCCGCTGGACGAGATTCCGGGCCTGCTCAACGACAAGCTGATCACGCACGCGCTGACGATCGCGGCCTTTGACCACTACTGGCGCTGGGTCGGTGATGTCTCGTAGCGGCCGCTAGCCGCGCAGCGTCGCGACGTCGAAGTCGTCGGGCAGCGGAATGAAGAGGCTTCGCCGCGGTCCCTCGATGTCCCGCGTGATGTGGCCGCGGCCCGTCACGTCATCGGCGAGCAGAATGTCGCCGCCGTGCAGCCGCAGGACACTGCCGTCGCCGACCTCGATCTCCACCGTCCCGCTCAGGGTGACCACGAACTGTCTGCGCGGTGCGTTGTGAAAGTCGAGCTCGCCGCCGACAGGTGTCGTGCGGAAGATGACGCCCTCCGCGTCGAACATCTCGGACAGCGTGCCGTAGCGGCTCTCCGTCTGCGCGACGTCAATCGTCTCAAAGTGAGACTCGCCATCGTCGCCGGTGTAGACACGTGTGATCTGCATGCTGCTGTTGCTCCTCAGTCGTCGAATGATCGCGCCCAGCGGTGGACGTCGAAGTCGTCGGGCAGGAAGACCATCATGCTCAGCCGCGGACCCTCGAGGTCGGTGGTGAGATGTCCGGGTCCTTCGGTGTCTTCGGCGTAGCAGATGTCACCTGGGTCGAAGCGCCGCGTATCGCCGCTCGATACCTCGGTCTGCACGGATCCCTGGATCACGACGATCATCGTTTTGGCTTCCGCGTTGTGCCAATCGTTGACGAGGCCCGGTTCTGAAATGCGGAACGAGATGAAGTCGGGTCGCAGCCGCCGCGAGAACGCGCCGACATCGAACTCTCTCAGATTGATCTCGATGTCCTCGAACTGCGACGTGCCATCTTCGCCCAGATACATCCGCGTGAGCTTCATCGACCACCTCCTGTTGATATCTGTGCTGATGCTATCGCCTGTACGGCAGGCGCCAGTAGTCACCGAGTTCGGCCAGCGAGGACACGGTCAGGTCGGGCTGAACGTCCGACGGCATTGGCTCGTTCATCCGCCGCACCCAGACGGTCGCCGCGCCCAGCTCAGACGCCGGCCGAATGTCATGCGGGATCGATCCGGCCACGTGCAGCTGCTGCGCCGCCGAGATGCCTCGTGATGCCCACAGCGTCTGCCAGTGCGGCGGATCAGGCTTGTAGCTGCGCACATCCTCGGCCGTGACCAGCTGATCGAAGTCGGCGCCCAGCTTGCGAACGCTGACACCCAGGCTGGCCCGCGTGACATTGGAGAGGATGGCGAGCGGCGTTCCGACGGCCGCCAGACGACGCAGAAAGCCGGCGGCGTCCTGATAGACCGGCCATGCTGCAATCGACGCGGCGAATGACCGCGCCGTGTGGTCGTCCAGCTCAACGCCGTACTCCGACGCCGTGCGTTGGATCGAGATCGCCAGTACGTCGTCATACGGGCGGTAGCGTTCGTGCTCGACTTCGAGCTCAACGGCGATCCGCCGCGCGGTGAACTCGGCCGCGTTCAGATCCCGCAGCTGCGGCGTGGAGGCCAGCCAGTTGCGCACGCCGGCGTGCCAGTCGATCAACGTGCCGTAGCAATCGAACGAGATGACGGCGGCGTCGCGAGGGTGCATCATGGTGGGTCTCCATCCGTGGCATTGGCGAGCGTGCCGAACTGGACGATATCGCCAAACCGCTCGTTCAGCTCGCGCACCGCATCGTCGACCGCCCGCTGCCGCTCACGACGCGCGGCGGACATCGGTGGTTCCACGTTCGACGAGCCAGAGTCGTCGAACATCGATAGCTGATGTGCCTCGGGCTGCTGCTCGAGCCCCGAGACGCCCACGCCCAGCAGTCGGAAGCGGCGCGACGGCAACAACTGTTCATCCAGCAACGAGAGCGCCGTGCGCTCGATCACCGCGGCGTCAGTGGTCGTGACGGATAACGTGCGCTGCCGTGTGAAGGTCGTAAAGTCTGCGAGACGAAACTTCAGCTGAACCGTGCGCGCCCGATAGCCCTGTTCTCCGAGCCGTTTGGCGACGGCGGATGATTGTTGCCCGACGACGTTGCGCAGCGTCGCCGCTGCGCCGATGTCCTCAGCGAACGTTGTTTCCGACGAGATCGACTTCGTCTGCCGCTCGGTCGAGACGCCGCGGTCGTCGAGACCGCGCGCCAACTGGGAGAAGGCCTCCCCGCGTGAACCGAAGCGGTCCATGAGCCAGGGCACGGGACGTTCGGCCAGGTCGCCGATTGTCTTGATGCCGGCCTCGCGCAACCGCGCGGCGGTCTTCGGACCAACTCCCCAGAGGTCGGAGATCGGCAGCGGCGCGAGGAAGTCAGCTTCGGTACCAGGCGGGACGACGGTGAGGCCATCGGGCTTGTGCTGATCGGAGGCGATCTTGGCCACGGACTTGCTCGTCGCCACGCCGCAAGAGACCGTCAGCTCGGTTTCGGCGGCGACGCGCTCTCGGACCCACTGGGCCAACTCCGCCGGCCGCGATCCCTGCGCGACGCGGTGGCTGATGTCGATGAATGCCTCGTCCACCGAGAGCGGCTCGACCAGCGGCGAAACGTCGCGGAAGATAGCCATGATTTGCGCCGAGACCTCGCGGTAGCGGGAAAAGCGTGGCCGCACGACTTCCGCGTGCGGGCAGAGCCGCACCGCCGTCCGCATCGGCATCGCCGAGCGGCAGCCGAAGGCGCGCGACTCATACGACGCCGCGGCGACCACACCGCGGCCCTTCGGCGATCCGCCGACCAGCACCGGCCTGCCGCGCAGCTCGGGACGATCGCGCTGCTCGACCGACGCGAAGAACGCGTCCATGTCGGCGTGGATGATGTGCCGGAGCGGCGCCTCGGGCGGGATCGTCACGCTTGTACGCTAACAATCCAGCGTCGCGAATCATGGCCAGCTTCCCTAGGAGCATCCAGTGAGCCTGCTGACCCGCCTGGGACTTCAACGCTCGGAGCGCGAGCGGGCGGCAATCGAGTCGTTGCGGCTCGCTGAGCGTCTGATGCGAGCAGGCGCGCGGATCGATGAGATCACGAGCGCGGCCGAGCCGGCCGTCGCGGTCGATGTTCGGGGCGATCTCGTTGCCTCTGCCTGGCGGTCGCTGTTTCAAGGCAACGTCGAGGACGCGCAGCGCTGCGCCTACGCTGCGGCCGATGATCGGCCCTACGATGTCGACTCTCGCATTGTGCATGGGACGGTCCGGCTCGCTCGGAACGAGCTTGATCACGCCGAGCATGAGTTTGAGCAGGTCATTGAAGAGTTTGGCGCCGAGGCGGACGCTGCGGATGGACGCCGGGCTGTGATCCTCGCGCGGGGCCACGCGCCGCTCGATGACTTGCCCGCGTCAGACGACGAGTGGCAGGCGGCTGCGCGATTGCTCACCACGCTCTGGCGGCTGGGCGGCGTGGCCGAGTCGAGGATGGCGGCCCTGACCGGCGGTCATCCTGATGGCCTCGCGTTGCTGCGGGGCGCCCTGGAGGACGGCGATGGGACTCTTTGACGGGCTGCGGCGTCGGCTGGGCGCGTTGAACGAGGTGCGTGAGGCGACGAAGGCCGCGTCAGCGACGATGGCCGATGTGGACACCGTCCGCCGGGCGCTCCTGGCAGAATCGCGCCGTGTCGGACGCCGCGAGCGACTCACGGTCACGATGCTGATGGAGCACGCCGAGGAAGATCTGCGCAGCGTGGATTTGTTCCAGATCATCGGCCATCTCGACGCCGAAGGGGAGATCACGAACGTTGAGCAGGATTCCTTCGGCAATCTGAAGTTTGATCTGGCCACCCTGAACGAGCGGAGCTGAGCGAGCGGGCGGAGGGCCGGCGGAGCGGTTGAGCCGGGCAATCATCATGATCGCACTATATTGGTTATGTTGGCAATCCAGTCGGCGGCGCGACATAACTGAAGAACTGACGCCCCAGCCAGGCTCATTCCGTCCGTTCCAGTACCAACTGGAACTCCATGACCCCCGCATCCTCGATCGACAGGACGCGGAAGCCCGTCGGTTTCTCGATGTCGTAGTCGGCCAGGACGAAGTCCGTCGAGCCGACCACCACAACGAAGCCATCGACGTAGCGGCCTTCGAGCGCGATCGTGACGTTGTTGGTCACGCCGTGGACTTCGAGCGTGCCGGCGGCCGTCGCACTGAGCGGTCCGTCACCCCTGGGCAGCGCGTCGATGGGAATCGGCTCGGTCAATCTGAAGATGCCCCACGGATACGTGTCGGTCTCGAGGCCGCGAGTGCGCAATGCGCCGTCGCGGAAGCTCTGGTCGCTGCGCAGCGTGCGCAGGTCAGCGGTGATCTCGACAGTCGTGATCGCTGAACCGTCGAACACGAGGCTCGCCACGATCTCGCTGGTCCGCCCCACAGCGGTCGTCGTGCCGATCTGGGCCAGCTCCTCGCCAATGCGGTAGCCGACGAACGACTCACCCTGTTCGGACAGGGTCCACGTCCCGGCCAGGTCTGCGAGCGGGGCGGAGACAGGGCTGTCCTGGTCCCCGGCGTCTGACGGCTGAGCGGTTTGCTGCGGCTCGGCAGGCTGTGCCTGTTGTTCCTGCTCGGCCGGCGGCTCGGGCTGCTCAGATTCAGCCTGCTGCGGTTCCTCATAGGCCATCGCGGTGTCGGCCGATGGCTGAGCATCTTCCGCTGCTTGTGGTTCGGCACTTGTGCTGGAGCCTCCGTAGCCGTCGGACGCGGCCGAAGCGTCCTCGGACTGCCGCGCTGCGGCTTGCTCTTGCTGTCCCGATGCCTGTGGCGCGGCGCTAACTTGCGTTTGCGTCTGAGTCTGCTCAGTTGACTGCTGCGTTTCCTGTTGATCGCGCAACGACTCCACTGCCGATTCCAGGCTGGCCGGCGGTGGTGCGCTGTCGAACAGTCCAACCTGCCAGAGCACGATGGCGATCAACGCGACACCTGCAGCGGCGATTCCGCCGATCAATATGAGCCGCCGTTGTGACCAGCCTCGCACCAGGCTCATTGCGGACCAACCTTTCCAGCTTGGGCGCAGCGTACGTGCGATCAGCCGCCGCTAGTCGTCTGTCAGCAGCGCGTCGACAAATGCGGTGGCGTCGAACGGGGCGATGTCCCCCAACTGTTCGCCGGTTCCTGCAAAGCGAACCGGAATGCCGAGCTCCTCGGCGATGGCAAAGACGATGCCGCCCTTGCTGGTGCCGTCGAGCTTGGCCAAACAGACCGCCGTCACGTCGGTCGCGTCGGAGAATTGGCGCGCCTGGCTGAGCGCGTTCTGGCCGCTCGTGGCATCGATGACGAGCAGCACCTCATGCGGAGCGCCGGCGTGCTTGGACTCGATCACGCGGCGCACCTTGCCCAGCTCGGCCATCAGGTTCTTCTGTGTTTGCAAGCGGCCCGCGGTATCAATCAGGACGAGGTCCGCGCCGCGCGAGACGGCCGCTTCGATGGCATCGTAGGCAACCGCGCCGGGGTCCGACCCCGGCTGATGCGCGATCACTGGCGCGTCGAGCCGTCCGCCCCAGGTTTGCAGCTGCTCGATGGCCGCCGCGCGGAAGGTGTCGGCTGCGGCGAGGAGCACCGACTGACCTTCCTCCTGATACGCATGCGCCAGCTTGGCGATTGATGTGGTCTTGCCGGCGCCGTTGACGCCGACGACCAGCACGACGTGCGGCGTCTCGGGCGCAGATTGCCCGTCCGTGGTGTCCCACAACGCGCCGCTGCTGCTCGGCCGATCGAGGCTCGCGATCATGCGGCTCCGCAGTAGATCACGTACGCCGGAGGCGTCGAGACCGGCTGACTCGCGCTGCAGTTCTTCAATCCAGCGAGCTGAGTTCGCGCCGCCGACGTCTCCGAGAATCAGCGTCTCTTCCAGTTCTTCCCAGAAGTCGTCGTCGACCTTGTTCCGCTTGAAGATGCGGCGCAGCGCGCTCAACTGTCCGCCACGGGTGTTGGCGGCGCTGCGCGTGATGGCGTCGCGGACTTCCGCGTCTTGCTCTTGCTGTTGCCGAGCATCGGAGCCGCGGCGGAAGCGGGAGAGCAGCCTGACCATCAGTCGGCCTCGTTCAGCAGACGTTCGGACAACCAGGCCGAGAGGTCATGCAGCGCCTGACGGCCGATCTCGTGCTGCATTGGGTACTCGCGGTAGTCCAGGTTCATCCGCATGGACTGCAAACGGTCGCGCGACGTGCGGCCACGGTCGATACCGACGAGCGGGTCGTTCGTGCCATGCTGGACCAGCAGCGGCAGGTCGGCGGCATCGGGGTGCACGTCATCGGCAGCGTCATCCGAGAGCCAGGTCGAGAGCATTGCAGCACCTTGCCATCGCTGAGGCTCGCTGAGCGCGAGCCGATAGGCGAGGAAGCCGCCCTGCGAGAACCCCATCAGCGCGGTGCGTGTCGAGTCGGCGTGGTAGCGCTCCGACGCCGCCGTGATGAACTCCGACAGCGCGTTGGACACGCGCTCGAGTTCGCCCTCAAGCGGCCGGTCGTTGGCGCCTCTCTGCATCCAGGTGTACATCGGGGCGTAGGAGTACGGAGCGCCCTCCAGCGGAAACTCGGCCTGCGGACAGATCACCTGCAGCTGCCCATCGGCCAGCAACGGCGCGAGCGGCGCGAGGTCCTGGCAGTGCGCGCCGTGTCCGTGCAACGCAAACAGCGTGGGATGCGGGCCGGGCCCGGCGGGCGTCCAGACGGCGTGAACGAATCGATGTGCGTCTGTCATGCCGATCAGCGTAGGGCAGAGTCTCGACTGCTGTGTGCGCGGAGTGTTTCCACTCGATCAGTCGAAGTTCTCGACGCCGAGAATCTCCAGCGCACGCTGTGCGGCCGCGAGCTCGGCGGTCTGCTTCGAACGGCCCTCAGCCTCGGCGACGGCCTCGCCAAAGACAGAGACTTCGGCGCGAAACACGGGATCGTGCGACGGACCAGATTCGAAGACGATGCGGTAGCAGGGCTTCGTCCCGTCGCTGCGTTGGGAGTAGTGCTGCAACCGAGACTTGGCGTCCAGGAGGTGGAACGTCTCTGAGATCGCCGAGATCCGTTCGTCGAAGAGGCGGTCGATCATGTCACGGGCGGCGCGGTCGCCGCCATCGAGCCAGATCGCGCCGATCACGGCCTCGAGCGCGCAGCTCAGAATGTGGTCGTTGTCGCGTCCGCCGCTCCGCGAGATGCCGGGGCTCATCGACAGACAATCGCCCAGTCGCAACTCGCGTCCAATCTGGGCCAGCGTCTGGTTGCGCACTAACGACGAGCGAGCGGTCGTCATCCAGCCCTCGGTCGCGTCGGGGAAGTCAAGGAAGAGCCGCAGGGTCACGAACGCCTCGAGCGCCGCATCGCCGAGATGCTCCAGCCGCTCGTTCGAGCGGATCGTCGGGTCGCTCGACTCATTCAACCAGGAACGGTGCACCAGCGCCTCCCGCAGCAGTCCGACGTTGTCAAACTGGTAGGCGAGCCGCTGCTGCAGCACGTTGAGCATCTTGTCGGACACGCCAGCGGCCGGCATCAGCGCCGCCTCCGTCCGACTCCGCTAGTAGGTTGCAGCTGTGGAAGGCGTGTTGGAGTCATGAGCGCCCATCCGAACCTGATCGATCAACTGCGCGGACACATCGCGCAACGCTCTGAGGCGGCGTTGGCCGCGTTCGAAGCGTTATGTGAAGTATCGCAGAACGAAGGCATCGATGTCTACGCGGTCGGCGGTGTCCTGCGGGACATCTTGATCGGACTGGAGGCCAACCGGCCGCTTGACCTCGATCTCGCAGTCGACGGCGACCCGTCGATCTTGCACGGTGTGCTGGCCCAGGCTGCGGGCCAGCGCCCCAGCGTCCATGATCGGTTCGGCACGGCCCGGGCGCAGCTGCCGGACGGTTCGTCGATCGATCTGGCGCGCACTCGGTCGGAGACGTACACGTCGCCGGGTGCGCTGCCCGTGGTGGCGGTGGCGTCGATTGATGTCGACCTGGCTCGCCGCGACTTCACGATCCACAGCGTCGCGCTGGCCCTGACGGTTGCCCGGCGGGGCGAGTTGATCGATCCGTTCGGCGCCGCCCGAGATGTCAGATCGCGCACGATCCGCACGTTGCACGACCTGTCGTTCCGAGACGACCCGACGCGCCTGATCCGCGCCGCCCGCTACGCCGCTCGGATCGGCGGATCGGTTGCTCCGCAGACCCGCGCCGAGGCGCGGCGGCATCGAGCGCACTTGGCGCAGCTCACGGCCGAGCGGTTTGGCGACGCCTGGCGGTTGCTGCTGCAGGAGCCAGATGCCGTTGCGGCGCTCGACTGGGCGCGTCGGTTACAGATTCCGCAGGGGCGATTGGCGTCCTGGACCTTGCCGGCAGCTGTTCTTCAGGCAGCAGAGTCGCCGGACATGTTCTGGTCGAGCGTCGGTCTCACGCAGCCTGAGAGCACCGTGAGGTTGCTGCCACAATCAGTCGGGCTGACACGTTCCGAGCGGACGTCAGTGGATGCCGGCCGCGCCCTTCGACGCCAGCGTCGACGACTCGGCCAGCTGAAGCGACCGTCGGCCATCGCCGTCGCGCTGCGCGGCGTTCCCGATGATCCGCTTGAGGCTGCCGCGCGTCTCTGGGACGGTCCATCCGGTGCGGCGGTCTCGGACTTTCTGGCGCGGCGGGATGCGATGCAATCGCCGATCTCCGCTCGACGCATCCTGGAACTGGGCACTCCTGTAGGGCCGCGTGTGGGACGGTGGCTATCAATCATTGAGGCGGCGCTGTGGGACGGCGACCTGGACGCCGCCGATGGCGAAGCGATCGCCCGGTTCGAAGAGCGGATACGATTGGCAGATGACGACCGCTGAATCCAACGCAGCGAACGAGGACGAGGCCTGGGCCTGTTGCGTCTGCGGCGAGCTAACGCGCCCCGATGCCCGCTCGGACTGCTACCGCTGCGGTGAGTACTTTCACCTGCGCATGACCGTCACTGCTGACGGACCTGACTGCGGTGATGTTTGGATCGATGACGAGACGATGGCGTTGCAGTTCGCCTGCCGCAACTGTCTCGACCAGCAAGGCTCGGCGTCCGCCGAGCCATCGACGCTGTCACTGCCGCCGTCAGCGCCAGTCGAACCGACGGCGGCATCGGACGCACCGCGTTCACGCGTGCGACGCGCTGCGCCTGGGGCTAGCGCCCGCGACCTCGCACGGCGGAGGCGTTGACGTGCCGCGTCAGCGACCTCGGCGACGACGACGACGCGGGTCCAGCGCCGGGCCGACGGCTCCGCCTGCACCGCAGATCAGCGAACCGCTCGAGTCGACTCAGCATCAGCGCCGCTTGCCGACCGCTGGAATCGTCACCGCGGCCGGCCTGGGCATTTGGCTCGGCTGGGCCTTCACCAGCGCCGGTGGGATCGTGGAGTCCGTCGTCCTGTGGATTGGCGTCCTGATGGCCGGTCTCGGCGGCGGACGCTTGCTGCGCCGCAGGATCCAGTCGCGGCGGGATCGCTCCCGCTAGTCGGTTGATTCACGGCGCAGGTCGACCCCGCTGCCCTGGATCGAATCCAGCCGCACCACCACCGCCTTGCCCGTGCGCTGCTCGTCGCGCGATTGTTCGAGCGGGTGCTGACCTTCCCAAATCTGGTTGCGCTGTGCCTCGTCAGTGACGAGCGACGCCTGCCCGCGGAAGATCCAGAACTTGCGCGCCGGCATGTTCGTGTAAGTCATGGCGACGCTCGGATTCTGCGCGATGGCCTCAAGCGTGGCCGATGGGTCGGAACGCACCCAGATGGCGAGCGAGTCGTCGCCGTGCGTCTGCGCGCTGCCGCGAAAGCTGACGATCGGCTGCGAGTCGGCGCTGACGGCATGGAAGGCCAATGGAAAGCCCTCGTTCAACGCCTCGTTGACCCGTTCCCGCACCTCGTCCGGGATGACCAGGGACATGTCAGACTCCTCAAGTTGCAGAATCGGTTGTATCGACGTCGGAGAGGCTGCGGCGCATCCAGACGCGGTCCGAGACATTGCCGGACCGCAACGGGACGTATCCCAAGCGTAGCCAGAAGTAGAGCGCGACTCCATTGTCGGCGGGCAGCGGAACCAGCGCCTCGTTGGCGCCCCGTTGGCTCGCCGCGTCTTCGAAGAGCGGCACGGCCGCTCCGCCAAAGCCGAAGGCCCGCCAGCGAGCATCGATGGCGAGCCACGTCCAGATCGCGCTGGACGCCTCGATCCGAGCGCTCAACGCACCGACGACGTTGCCGTCGCCCACGATCCACCAACCGATGTCGCCAGCGTCCAGGCGTTGCTGCAGATGGATCGGTTCAGCGCGCCCGGCGACGGCCCGAGCCGCTTCGCCGAGCCAGTCCGCGGCGACACGTGCCGGCGAGATCGGCTCGATCGTCGTGCGGCCATCCGTTATGGAAGGCGGCCAGTCAGTGTCAAGGGTCACGGAGCACGCTCAGGAGGCGGCAGAAATCGCTTCACCTCGGCGACGACCTGCATCAACGGCAGATATTGAGGCTCACGTGGCAAGGCACGGCGAAACACCACGCCATAGTCTCGCCGCAAGACGCGGCCGTCGAGGACGACGATCACGCCCTTGTCCGTGCTGGAGCGGATCAGGCGACCAACACCCTGACGGTATTGAATCACCGCGTTCGGCAAGGCGAAATCTCTGAACGAGTTCGGGTACTGCTCCGAGCGTGCCTTCAGCACCGGATCGTTGGGCGGATCGAAGGGCAGCTTGGTCACGATCAGCTGCGACAGTGCTTCTCCCGGTACATCCACACCCGTCCAGAGCGCCGCAACACCGAAGGCAACGGACCGGTGGTCTGCCAGCAGCGCCTCCACAATTCGCGTGGGTGACTCGCGTCCTTGCCGCAGTACCTGGAGCCCATGAGCCTCGAGGCTGTCTTCAATCTGCTTGACCACGTACCCCATCGCGTCGTACGAGCGAAAGAGCACCATTGTCCGCCCGTTGGCGGCAATCGCCAGCTGCTTGACCGCGTCGGCGACGAAGTCGTTGTGGTTGGAATCGTTGCCGTCCGGGGCCTCAAGCGGTAAGAAGACCTTCGCGTGATGTTCGTAGTCGAACGGGGAATCGTACAGGGCCTCATCCTGATCTTCGATGCCAAGTCTATCGCGCAGGTATGAAAACTCTCTGCCAGGCTCGTCGCTAGTCGCCAGGGTCGCGCCCGTCAAGATGGTCGCATGTTTTCGCTCCCAGAGTGGCCCCAACGCTTCAGCAACGTTGAGCGGTGAGCTGTGCAGCCCGGTCAACTCCAACCGGCGATTCTCCCGCTCGACCCAGGCCACCGTGGCGTCGGAATGCGTGGAGATGACGTCATTCATTTGTGTCATCCGGTCACGCAGAATAGTCAGCCAGAGCTTTCCTGTATCGAGCGCACGCGCTGGCGACGGCTCTTCTGAATCTGCTGACGACGATTCCTCCTCCAGGGTATCCAATGTCATCGTTGTCAACTGCGACAGCTCGCTGATCGATCGCTCCCACAGTTCCTCGAGCGCCGCCCATTCCTCTGAGTTGCGCACACCTGCGGTGAGAGTGACTCGGTCCTCTCTGGTTCCTCTCTCCACGCGGTAGCGGGCCACAAACTCCGAAACGCGATCGAAGATATCCGCAAGACTCAGCTCGAGGCGATCGGCGGCGGCCTGAAGCTCCAGTGAGAGCTTCTGTAAGTCTTGCGAACTGCTCCGTTCGGCGAGGCGGTCAAACTCCTTAGACACCGCAGTGACCGCTTCCATCAGCCACGCTTCGTTCATCTCCAACGAGAGCTGGTCTGTAGCGACTTTCTCCAGTGTGTGCGCTTCGTCGATGATCACCACCGGCGCGTCGGGGATGAGCATCGAGGAGCGGATGATCGAAGTCACGAGCAGAGCGTGGTTGGTGATCACGATGTGCGAACGCTTCGCCTGACGCTCCACCTGCTGGAGGAAGCACTCGCCTGCTCGTGTGCCGTTGGTGTAAGTGCAGCTCTCGTCTGAGAAGCAAAGTTTGCCGTCGGCTGAGAAGCTGGACCAGAGCTTCGCCTGGTCAGGCGGCAATCGAAGCTCTGCGCGATCACCGGCGGGGCTGAGATGCCGCCAAATTGCGACGCGCGCCAGCAGGGATGGATCCCCCCGATTCCCGGCTGCTTCAACTTCCCCATCGAGGCAATCCTGACAGAGGTAGTTGCCGCGGCCCTTGACGACGGTTGCGCTGAGTGCGGTCGCCGCCTCTGGCGCGACTCCTGCAATCAGCCGCCGCGTGAGTTCAACGTCGTTGCCAGCGAGCTGTTGTTGCAGGTTGATCGTGTTTGTGCTGATCAGCACAGTGCGCCCGACCTTGAGCGCCCAAAGCGCAGCGGGCACCAGATACGCGAGTGATTTGCCTGTTCCCGTGCCTGCCTCTATGAGCAGCGTTCCCCCGTGCTGCAGCGAGTTGGCCACATCTCGCGCCATCGCAAGCTGTTCCTCGCGTCGCTCGAATCCGTCTTCTTCGATCAAGGCAAACGCACGTTCTGTCAGTTGCACTAGTGACCCGTCAGGCAGACCGGCGCGGGTGGGCTCGCCACCAGGTCCGACAATCTGGCGCATCAACACATTGGCCTGAGCTGAACGGGGTGACGACTGCTCCCACTCGCGCAGGACTCGACCGACCGACCAGAAGAAGTCGCTGCCCGCGACGATCTGTGCGAGATCGGTTCGGGCCGGGTGTGGCAGATCGTCGAAGCGCTCGCGCAGCTCCAGGAACACTTGCCGCGCTGCTTCGGCATCTGACAGGGCGCGGTGCGCCTCGCCACCAGTGATCCCGTAGCGCTCGCAGAGGTCGCTGAGGCGATGCCTTGGCGCCAACGGATCGACGATTCGCGCCAGCTCCAGCGTGTCGACTGCTGGCGTGGACAGACTGATGCCTGCTTCGCGTAGGAAGTTCAGATCGAAGTCGATGTTGTGGCCGATCAGCGTCGCGCCGTCGAGCAGCTCTTTGACCTGCTCTTCCACTTCGTGCCACTGCGGAGCGGCGGCTAACTCGTCGAGATCGATCCCGGTCAATCGCTGGACGCGGAGTCCAGGCATTTCCAACGGACGGACGAGGCTCGTAAACGTGTCCAGCACCTCGTCGGGCGTGCAGCGGACGATGCCGACCTCGATGATCTCATCGCGGCCGGCTTTGAGCCCGGTCGTTTCCAGGTCGATTGCGGCATAGATCTGGTCTGGCACGGCCGCGGCCTATCTCGGCGGGCGCCGGCTCAGAGCGCGTCGTCGTCCGCGCACGGGCCGAAGGGGCCGAACTCGCCGCGGTTCAGGCCGTCGTAGCAGACTGTCGCGCCGTCGTGCAGCAGCTGGATGGTCTGCTCGCTGCAGGTCAGCGGCTCGGGAAAGACCGTCGCGTAGCTGCCAATGCCCGAGGTCGAGTGCGCGTCCGAGCCGCCGGTCATGGGCTTGTCGAGGATGCGCGCCACTTCGAGGGCGAAGAGGTTCTCGCGGCGGGTGTTGCCGCCGTTACCGACCTCGATGCCGTGCACCAGCGAGAAGACTTCCATCTTGTGAGCTGCTTCGTCGGGCGTCATCGAGAACGGCTCCTCGCCCCGCCGACGGAACGTGACGGGGTCGAAGAAGTGGCGGAACGGGTGCGCGACCGACATGAAGGCGCCGATCTCGTCGCAGATCTTGCGCAGCTGCTTCGCGCTGCGGATGCCCTGGTAGTACTGGTCGATGCCGAACACGACGATGTGCCCAAGGTCGGTCGAGACCTCCATGCCGCGCTGCAGATAGATGCCGGCCTCGCGCATCTCCTCGTTGTAGTTGTTCCAGTCGTAGCGCTCCCAGACTCGGTCATGCTCGGACAGGTTGACACCGGTCAAGCCGATGCGCCTGGCCTCCTCGAACAACTCGCCGGGCTGCAGTTGGGAGTCAGCAGCGCCGCGGACGGTGTGAATGTGACCATCCATAATCGTGCCCGGTAGCGACTCAGGCGGCACAGATTGAGGGTCCACGGGGCCTCCAGCTCTAGCTGTGTTGGGATTATCACCGTTGAGTATACGCACCAGCGGCGCAGCGTCCGCGCGATTAGCCCAGAGCCATGTGCGGCAGCATCCAACCGAAGCTGCCCGCGGCCAGCACGCCGATCAGGATGAAGCGCCGCCAGATCGATGGTTGCCAGAAGATCCCGCCGACACAGAGCAGCGCCACGCCGATCACGATCCCAGTCGTAAAGCGCCAGGACGGGCTGCCGAGTCCGAACGAGTCGCCCTCCAGAGACAGGAGCGCCACGCCCATCAGCAAGCCCAGCAGCGCGCTGCCCGCCTGAGCGGCGAACGCCGCGGCGAGGCTCACCATGACCCAGTTCGACGGGTCGGGGAACTGCCGGCGCAACCAGTTGGTCGTGGGCACGGTCACCAGCAAGCTGCCGAAGATGCCGAGTCCCAGCACGCCGACGGCGGCGCCGGCGACGAATCCGGAGAGCAGCGCGGCGAGCGTGTCCATGATCAGCGTGACTGGACGGCCGTGGCGTCAGCGCGGCTGATCGGGCGGGTGACCGCCGTGAAACCGCCGCGCTGTTCGAGCAGCGCTTCGCACGCAGACCGGGCGATGATGGTCGGGAGGACCGCAAAGAGCGTGGGTCCCGCGCCGGCGAGCATCGGCGTCACGGCGTCAGCGCCGTTCGCCTGAGCCGCGCGGGCGATGGCCAGTCCCATCCGTCGCCAAGCGGGAACGAGACCTTGCATCACCTCACGGGCGGGGGCGTCGAAGGAGTTCACACAGTGCTGCTGGGCGACGGTTCCCCCGCAGGACAGCAAATCAGTCATGGCATCGGTCGCCGCACCGTCACGAAAGTCCGAGGCACGCAGCGAGCGATACATCGACGCGGTCTTCTCCGACGGCACGGGCAGCTCCGGCCGGTGGAGCAGCACCGCCCAATCGTCCGACCACGTCGGCGGGGCCTGGAGCGGCTCGACCAGCTCGCCGCGTCCGCTCATGCGGGCTGGACCACCGAGCAGACAGAAGGGCACATCAGAGCCCACATCCGCGCCGAGCACGATCAGATCTGCGTCCGATAACGGCAGGTCCCACGCGTTCCGCGCGAGCCGTAGAAACGCAGCTGCATCGGTCGAACCGCCTCCGAGTCCGCTGGCGATGGGGATGCGCTTCGTCACCTCAATCGTCGCGCCGCCAGGCAGCGGGATCCGAGCGTCGAGCACCGACCATGCCCGTTGGATGATGTCGTCGTCGGTCTCGATCGAGACGCGACGTCCCGCGGTGTCCCGATACGAGACGGCGCGGCCGTCGGTCTGCCGGGTCAGGCGTAGCTCGTCGGCCAGATCGAGCGACACCGCCACCGAGGCCAGATCGTGGTATCCGTCGGTGCGTTTGCCGAGCACTTCCAGCGTCAGATTGAGCTTGGCCGCCGCGTTCGTGACCCAGATCTTGCCACTGTGGACGTTGCTCATGACCGGGCGTCCTTCGCCGTCAGCTGACGTTCTCTCCACCTGGTGAGTGCTGCCCACTCGTCCAGCGTCAGTGTGCCTGGACGGCGGGTGGGATCGATGCCGCAAGCGTCGAGCCACTCGGATGCGCCGCCGGGAGGCAGCCAGACTCCCTGCGCGAGGGCGTTGCGCAGCTGTTTGCGCGGATTGCGAAAGCCGCCGCGCACGACTTCGAAGAATCGCTCGGCGCTGGGCACGTCAACGGCTGGATCATCGCGCAGGTTGAGCATGACGACCGCCGATCGCACCTGCGGCGGCGGATCGAACGACTCGCGTTCGACGCTGAAGCACAGCTCTGCATCGGCGAAGAACTGCACCGAGACGCCGAGCAGGGATAGCTTGCCAGGCTGCGCCGTCACGCGCTGCGCGACTTCGTGCTGGACCATCACCAGCATCCAATCGGGGCGCGCGGCCTCCGTTTCGAGGAACTTTCGGAAGATGGGCGCTGTGATCGCGTAGGGCAAGTTGCCGACGATGCCGTAGGGCGGACTCGACGCGACCGTCGCCAACGCCTCGACCGGATCGATGTCCAGCACGTCGTGCTCGATCACTACTGGGTGGTCGAATCCGTGATCCAGCAGTCGCCGCCGCGTGCGGAACGCCATGCCCTCGTCAAGCTCGACCGAGACGAGCGGTCGTCCCAGCTCGGCCAACGGCTCAGTCAGGACGCCGTTGCCGGCGCCGATCTCCAGGATCGGCGCCGGATGATCGGGCACAAGCTCGATGATCGCGTTGGTCACCCGCTCGTCGCGCAGGAAGTGCTGGCCGAGCCGAGCCCGCCGACGTCGGCCGCTCATCGGGAATGTCCGTGACGTTGTGGCGCGGTATCGGCCGTGCACCCAGGATCGAACGGTTGCATGAGCTTGCCTTCGCTAGCCGGCTCCACCCAGGCACTCCCGCGTCACCCGACCTGACAACCGCTTACCGCTGCTTCCTCTCGGACCTGACGGGGTTCACGGCGGGCCGCCGCGCGGGACCCAGATTTCAACACTACTTGGCGTCGGTAGTTCTCATGTCACCGCCCTCAACCCAGGAATTCAACCCCGCTAGAGCGGATTGCGGGTACAGGGCACCGCTAGCTCCCCATCTAGCACGACCGATCCCATGCTATCACCGGCAGCGGCGAGCAGAGGGCTGACATAGCGCAGCCGCGCGACAGGTACACTCAGCCGATACCGTGTCCGCAGGGTCGATGAACGCGGACGAAGAAGGAGCGGCCAGTGCGCATCATCTCCATCGGATGCCCGGTCCCCAGTCCGAGCGTCGATAACCACTCGATCGCCAACGCGCCGTCCATCTTCGATTACGACGCGTGCATCATCGATCCACAGGCAGTTTCCGAGCAGATCGAGGGTATCGCGGCGAGCACACTCGCTGCCAAATCGACAGACGGACGCCCTGTCGGCGCGGGCGAATCAGGAGCGTTCCACTTCGGACTCGGCGAGTTGCTGCTGCAGCGTCAATGGGAGCTGACGCGGCTGATGGAGCGCGGCGGCCTGCTCGTGCTGTTTCTCTATCCGAACGTACGCCACTCCGGCGTCGCCGCCTTTGCCGGCCTCGATCGGTACTCGATCATCCCTGCTCCGCCAGGCGACCCATTCCGCTGGCCGACGCTGCGACCGGCCGACGGCAAAGATGCGCGGCCGACCGATCCGCACCACCCAGCGAGCGGCTTGCTGGACGATCTCGCGGGACGCATCCGCTACCGCGCAATCCTGGACTTGCCGTCGGAGAGCGATGGAGCGGTGATCGGCCGCTCGATCGGCGGGGCGGCGGTCGCGGCGGAGTTCCGCGTCGGCGCGGGACGCGTGATCGCGCTGCCGCCACCGGATCAGCTGGCCGCGACCCAGCGCAAGCACTTCTCGGCGTCGCTGTTGGAGATGATTGAGCGGCTGCTCGAAGACCCTGACGCGGCGTCGGCGCCTGTCTGGGTGCGGCGTTATGACACGGTCGACGGCGCCGCGGCGCGCGACGACCTGACGGAGGCGGAGCAAGCGCTGAAGAACGCGCAACGGCGAGTGGCTGAGGCGGAGTCGATGCTGCTCGACACGACCCGCTTCCAGCGGATGCTCTGGCAGAGCCAGAACGCCGCCTTCCGCGATGTCGTCGAGGACGCCTTCCGCGTGCTGGGCTACGGCATCAACCGCACGGAGAGCGGGCTGGAGCTGCGCAACGGATCGGACACCGCGCTGGTGGAACTGGCGTCGGCGACGGGAGCGGTGACGGATCGCCTCTACCTGACGTTGCAGCAGCGGATCGAGGAGCAGTTCCTGCGCCGCAACGCTCGCCCGCAGGGCATCATCGTGGCCAATGGATTCCGCGAGACCGACCCGCGCATCCGCCGCGAACCGTTCCCACGGACGCTGATCAACGCCTGCGAGACCTTCGGTTATGCGCTGATCCCGGCAGAGGCGCTGTACGAACTCGTGTGCTTCGCCGTCGAGGCGTCGGACGATCCGGAGGCGCTGAACGACATTCGGCAGTCCATCGCGGACACTGCCGGCGTGCTCGAGGTGTCGCAAGAGGACGAGGCAGAAGAGGCAGACGAGGCGGACCAGGAACTCGAGCGGGCCGACGACACCGAGGTCGTGCCCACGTCGGCCGATTGATTCAGCTCTTGCCGAGCTGCAGGACGGCCAGGAAGGCCTCCTGCGGGATTTCGACGTTGCCGACGCGCTTGAGACGCTTCTTGCCTTCGGCTTGACGCGCGAGCAGCTTGCGCTTACGCGTGATGTCCCCGCCGTAACACTTGGCCGTGACGTTCTTGCGGACCGCGCGGACGGTTTCGCGGGCGACGATCCGACCGCCGACCGCCGCCTGGATCGGCACGTCGAACAGTTGGCGCGGAATCAGCTTGCGCAGCCGATCGGCCAGTTCGCGGCCTTGCGTGGCGGCCGCGTCGGAGTGGACGATCGCCGACAGCGCGTCGACCGGCTCGCCGTTGATCAGCAAGTCCAGCTTGACCAACTTGGCCGCTCGATAGCCGATCAGCGAGTAATCAAGGCTCGCATAGCCGCGTGTGCGCGACTTCAATTCGTCGTAGAAATCCGTCAGGATTTCGGAGAGCGGCAGTTCGTACTCCAGCAGCACGCGAATGTCGTTGGTCGTCGGCGTCGCGCCGTTGCCGTTGGCGCCGGCCGCCGAGCCGGAACGCTGCAGGTACTCCATGCGGTCGTAGACGCCGCGTCGGCCGGTGACTGTCTCCATCACCGCGCCGACGTGGTCGTGCGGCGCGATCACGGAGATACGCACCCACGGCTCGCGGATCTCGGCAACGTGATTCGGCGCGGGCAGGTCAGATGGGTTCTCGATCAGCCGCACCTGACCGTCAACGCCCTCGACCTCGTACTCGACGGACGGCGCGGTGAAGACCAGCTCGAGGCCGTACTCGCGCTCCAACCGCTCCTGGACGATCTCCATGTGCAGCAGACCGAGGAATCCCATCCGATATCCGAAGCCGAGCGCCGCCGACGACTCGGGTTGATACTGGATGGCGCTGTCCGAGAGGCGCAGCTTGTCGAGCGCGTCGGAGAGCTCCTGGTAATCGGCGGAGTTGGCGGGATACAAGCCGGCAAAGACCATGGCTTTGGGCTCGCGATAGCCCGGCAGCGGCTCGGGCTGATGGCGTCCGCCAATGGTCATCGTGTCGCCCACGCGGACATCGGCGACATCCTTCAAGCCGGTGGCGACGTAGCCCACATCTCCCACGGCGAGCGACGCCTGGCGAAGCAGATCGGGCGAGAAGCTGCCCACTTCCATCGCCTCGAAGCGTCGGTTCGTCGCGCAGAGCCGCAATGGCGCCTGCCCCTTCGCTTCGCCGTCGACGACGCGCACGTGGGCGATCACACCCTTGTACGAGTCGTACTCGGAGTCGAAGATCAGCGCGCGCAGCGGATGGTCCGGCTCTCCCTCGGGCGGCGGAATGCGCTCGACAATGGCGTCGAGCAGCTGATCGATGCCTTGCCCGGTCTTGGCCGAGACGTAGAGGATTTCGTCCTCCGAGAAGCCGATCACGTCGACCAGTTCGGCCGCGATGGCCTCTGGGCGCGCGACATCGAGGTCGATCTTGTTGATGACGGGAATCAGCGCGAGGTCTTGTTCCATCGCGAGGTATACGTTGGCCAGCGTTTGTGCCTGAATGCCCTCCACGGCGTCGACGACGAGCAGAGCTCCCTCTGCGGCTGCCAGGCTGCGCGAGACTTCATATGAGAAGTCCACGTGGCCCGGAGTGTCGATCAGATGCAGGCGATAGTCCTCGTCGCGACTGTGGTAATCCATGCGCACGGCGCGCGCCTTGATCGTGATGCCCTTTTCCCGCTCGAGATCCATCGAGTCAAGCAACTGGTCGGACATATCGCGCCGGTCAACGGTCGCCGTCGCCTCCATCAGGCGATCGGACAGGGTCGACTTGCCGTGGTCGATATGCGCGACGATGCAAAAGTTGCGGATGCGTTCAGGGTCGAAGGCGACGGTGGCGTTCATGTTCCCTGATCGTATCAGTCAGACGGGTGCGCCACCGCTGCGGATGCCGTCGGAGACGCAGAACGGGGCCTCTCGGCCCCGCTCTGGCAGTGTCCGATGCTGCTGCGTGCTAGACGCGGTGGCAGCGGACGAAGTGGTCCTCCACGATCTCGCGCCACTCGGGGTCTTCCTCGCGGCAGATGTCGATCGCGATCGGGCAACGCGTGTGGAAGTTGCAGCCCGGCGGCGGCGCAATCGGATTGGGCACATCGCCGGTCAGGATCAACCGCTCGCGGCGCCGTTCTAGCGCGGGGTCTGGGATCGGCACCGCCGAGATCAGCGCCTGGGTGTACGGGTGCAGTGGATTCTCATAGAGGCGGTCCGACTGGGCCAGCTCCACAATCTTGCCGAGGTACATGACGGCAATGCGGTGCGAGATGTGCCGCACCACAGAGAGATCGTGGGCGATGAAGAGGTAGGTCAGACCGAAGTCCGCCTGCAAGTCTTCGAGCAGGTTGATGATCTGCGCCTGGATCGACACGTCAAGGGCCGAGACTGGCTCGTCGCAGACGATGAACGCCGGCTCTACCGCGAGCGCACGGGCGATGCCGATGCGCTGGCGCTGTCCGCCGGAAAACTCGTGCGGATAGCGGCTGGCGAAGTAGGGGTTGAGCCCGACGGTCTCGAGCAGCTCGCGGACTCGCTCCTTGCGGCGGCCCTTTTGCAGCCCGTGAATGACCATCGGCTCGGACACGATGCTGCCGACGCTCATGCGGGGATTCAGCGACGCGTACGGGTCCTGGAAGATCATCTGCATTTGGCGGCGGTAGGCACGCAGATTGCGGCCGCCCAACGTCGTCAAGTCGACTGACTCGTCGGCGATCACCTCAGGCGTTTCGTCGACGGCGTCGGCCCCATTGGCGTCGACGCCGATGTGCGACGTGTAGCGCGGCGGCGACATGAAGACCTTACCGGCCGTCGGACGGTACAGCTGCAGGATCGCGCGGCCGGTGGTCGACTTGCCGCAGCCCGACTCTCCGACCAGGCCGAGGGTCTCACCCTCACGGACGGCGAAGGAAATGCCGTCGACCGCCTTGATGTCGGCGACCTTGCGCTTGAGCAGCAGCCCGGCCGTGACCGGGAAGTACATCTTGAGGTCTTCGACCTCGAGCAGCGTGTTCTCATGCGGCTCGGTGCGTCCGCCGTGACCGAGTTCCGCGAGGGCGGCTGCAGCCTGTCCAACGGAAGAAGCGGCGGCGGCGCGCATCTGCTCGGGGGTCATCGTGCCCGCGGCAGCCTCGTCGGTGGACTCAGTTTGGGTCGCTGCCGCTTCCGGCTCTTCTGGCGTGTCGACGACTTCTGGTTGTTCGTTCTCAGACATTGGCCGGCTCCTCTTCCAGGATTTCTGCGATTTGGGCGCTGGCAAGGATTTCCTCCGCCTCAGCGGCGACGGCATCCGAGTGCCAGCATGCGACCAGATGGCCGGGCGAGAACTCAATGAGCTGTGGACGCTCGCTGGTGCATTGGTCGTCGGCGAAGCGGCAGCGCGGGGCGAACGAGCAGCCGGGCGGCATGTTCGTCAGGTCTGGCGGCGTGCCTTCAATGGGAATCAGGCGGCCGGTGCGAGCATCCAGGCGGGGGACCGACTCAAGCAGTCCCAGCGTGTAGGCATGCTTGGGCCTGGCGTAGATGTCGCCCGCCGCGCCTGACTCGACGATGCGGCCGCCGTACATGACGTTGACGCGGTCGGCGTAGCGGGCCACGACGCCGAGGTTGTGCGTGATCACGATCACGGCCGTGCCGAGCTCGCGGCTCAGGCGGGCCATGACTTCGAGGACCTGCGCCTGGATGGTCACGTCGAGCGCCGTGGTGGGCTCGTCTGCGAGCAGCAGCTTGGGGTCGCAGGAGAGCGCCATGGCGATCATCACGCGCTGGCGCATGCCGCCCGAGAACTGGTGGGGATAGTCAAAGAGGCGCTGTTCAGCGGCGGGGATGCCGACCATGTTGAGCAGCTCGACGGCGCGTTCGTTGGCCTGCGTGCGCCCGAGCCCCATGTGCAGCTCGATCGCCTCGGTCAGCTGGCGGCCGATGGTCAACACTGGGTTGAGCGAGGTCATCGGCTCCTGGAAGACCATGGCGATGTCGTTGCCGCGAATCTCGCGCATGCGCGAGTCGTCGACGCTCATCAGCTCTTCGCCGTCGAACCAGACCTCGCCGCCGACGATCTTGCCGGGCGGGTTGGGAATCAGGCGCAACAGCGAGAGCGCCGAGACGCTCTTGCCCGATCCTGACTCGCCGACCAGTCCGAGCGTCTCGCCCGGATCAAGGTCATAGGAGACATCGTTGACCGCTTGGACGACTCCTTCAGAGGTGAAGAAACTCGTCGAGAGATTCTGAACACTCAAGAGCGGATCAGCCATGTGAACACTCCTTCAGCGACGCCGATTTCGCCGCATGGTGCACTGGTCGGCGAACGACAGACTCGCGGCCGATGGTGGGGAAGAGGAGACTCGAACTCCTACGCCTTGCGGCACACGATCCTAAATCGTGCTCGTCTGCCAGTTCCGACACTTCCCCGCGGGATGACGAGCGCTGCGGCCCGTGGAGAATCTGCTCCGAGCGAAGCGCCGCCTCGCTCGCGAACCTGTCGTTGGTGAGCCGCCAGGGACTCGAACCCCGAACCTGCTGATTAAGAGTCAGCTGCTCTGCCAATTGAGCTAGCGGCCCGCGACCGGTGGTCTCGCGCCGTGCCAACGGCAGTAGCGCGTCTCCCAATGGTACACGGGCGCGGACACTCGCAGTCTCACTCACAGTCGAAGGCGACCGCTCATGCGCCGCACGCTCTGACCGCACGCTGCCCAGCTCTGCAGATGATCGCAAGGTGCCTTGGCCCACTTCGACTCCGATGGTCGGTTCTGTCTGACGTCGTTGGCGCAAGCTAGCCAACGCAGCGCACAACGTCAACGAGTTGACACTGATCTTACCGCAGACGTCTTCGTCAGGCCGCGACCGACGGCGGCGGCGCGCGTTGACCAGGCGGAACTGCGAGGCATACGATGACAAACAGCCGGCGTCGTCGATACACGCCGCGTCGGCAGCCCGGTGCGGGCGGTTAGCTCAGTTGGCTAGAGCGCTGCGTTGACATCGCAGAGGTCACTGGTTCAAGTCCAGTATCGCCCACCACGCCGCACAGGTTCATCTGATCAGCACGAGCACCCGAGAGCAGCGCGATGGCGGAGGATCCCTTCGACGGAGCCATCGATGCGGTCGGCGCGGGCGGCGTCGCCGCGCAGGACGAGGTCGACGCCGACGAGTGGCTGCGGCGGATGCGGCACTCCGCGGCACACGTCCTGGCCCAGGTCGTGCTGCAGATGTTCCCCGACGCCAAGTTCGCCATCGGTCCGCCGATCGAGACCGGGTTCTACTACGACTTCGACCTGCCGCGTCCGCTGACGCCGGAGGACCTCTCCACAATCCAGAAGCGGATGCGCAAGGAGATGGGCCGCAATCACGCCTTCGACTGGCGCGAGATACCCGTCGCCGACGCTCGTGAGATGTTCGCTGACCAGCCGTTCAAGCAGGAACTGATCGACCAGTTCAGCGCCGACGCCGAGCAGCTTGGCATCTGTACACACGCGGAGTTCACCGACCTCTGCCAGGGCGGACATGTGGAGTCGACCCGCCAGATCGGTCCGTTCCGCCTGACCAGCGTCGCCGGCGCGTACTGGCGGGGCGACGAGACGCGACCGCAGCTGCAGCGGGTCTACGGTGCGCTGTTTGCCACTCGCGAAGAGCTCGATGCGCACTTCCAGCGGATCGAAGAGGCGCAGCGGCGCGATCACCGCAAGCTCGGCCGCGACCTGGGTCTGTTCGCGTTCTCCGAGCTCGTCGGCGCGGGCGTGCCGTTGCTGCTGCCCGACGGCGCGATCATCCGCCAGGAGATGGAAACGCTGATCCGTGAGCTGCAGGAGGCGCGCGGCTACCAGGAAGTCTGGACGGGCCACGTCGCGCGCGGCGAGCTGTTCCGTCGGTCGGGACACCTCGAGAACTACGCCGACGTCATGTACCCGGCGATGCGCGAAGACCCCGACGACGAGGACCCGGAGGCCTACTACCTGAAGCCGATGAACTGTCCGGTCCACATGACGCTGTACAACCACACGCTGCACTCGTACCGCGAGTTTCCACTGCGCTATGCGGAGTACACGACGCTGTACCGCTACGAGAAGTCGGGCCAGTTGTCGGGGCTGACGCGCGTGCGCTCGCTGACCCAGGACGACTGCCACATCTTCATCACGCCTGATCAGATTTCGGACGAGGTCTCGCGTGTGCTGGAGTTGGTCCAGACGCTGTTCGAGACCTACGGCATGCCGAACTTCCGCTACGAGCTGTCGCTGCCCGGCGAGAGCGGCAAGTACGTCGATGATCCTGACGCATGGCAGACCGCGGTGACCGCGCTGCGCTCAGCGCTCGACACCGCAGGCATTGATTATGTCGAGCAGGAAGGCGAGGCCGCCTTCTATGGGCCGAAGGCGGACCTGTTCGTCTCCGACGCCATGGGCCGCGAATGGCAGCTGTCCACGATCCAGCTCGACCTGATCCAGCCGGAACGGTTGGGGTGCGTGTACGTCGCGGAAGACGGCGAGCGCCGCACGCCGGTTGTCATCCATCGCGCGATTCACGGCTCGTTCGAGCGATTTCTGGGCATCTTGATCGAGCATTACGCGGGCAACTTCCCGCTCTGGCTGGCGCCGGTCCAGGCGCGCTGCATCCCGATCGCAGATCGTCACCAAGACTGGGCGCGCGAAGTGGCCGCTGACCTGCGGGCTGCCGGGCTGCGGGTCGACGTCGACGACGGAAACGAACGGATGCAGGCAAAGATTCGCAACGGCCAAAAGCGCAAGATTCCGTATCTGCTCGTGATCGGCGATCGCGAGGTGGACGCTCGAGCGGCGGCCGTCCGCGTCCGCAGCGGCGACGATCTGGGGGCCAAATCGCTGGACGAGATTCGGGCGTTGCTGACCGACCTGCGGCGTCGGCGCGCTGCCGAACCCGCCTGATTCGTCGCGCGCTCGATACTCCAACACCACTCGCGCGGTTATGATCGCTGTGCTGCCTGAGGATGCGGGCCGCTGGAGCGGCTGTGGGAGACGTTGACTGTGACTGACGACCAGCGACCGTTCGACAAGCTGTTGATCGCCAATCGGGGCGAGATTGCGGTGCGCGTCATCCGCGGCGCGCGCGACCTCGGCATTCAAACGGTGGCCGTGTTCTCCGACGCTGACCGCACCGCCCGCCACGTACGCATGGCCGACGAGGCCGTGCGCATCGGCGGGCCTTCGCCAGCGGAGAGCTACCTCAACGCCGACGCGGTCCTGGCGGCCGCCAAGCAGACGGGCGCCGACGCGGTCCACCCCGGATACGGCTTCCTCTCTGAGAACACTGACTTCTCGCGCGCGTGTCGCGAGGCCGGCATCATCTTCGTCGGCCCCAGCCCCGAGGCCATCGAGCTGATGGGCGACAAGATCGAATCACGCCGCACGATGAAGCAAGCCGGCGTTCCGATCATCCCCGGCACGATCGATCCGCTCGACGATCCCGCCGATGCGATCGCCATCGCCGACGAGATCGGGTATCCGATCGCGATCAAGGCCTCGGCCGGCGGCGGCGGTCGCGGCATCCGCGTCGTTGAATCGGCCGATGAGATCGAGCGCGCCGTTCAGCAGGCGCAGGAGGAGGCGATCACCGCCTTCGGCAACGGCGCGGTCTTCGTCGAGAAGCTGCTGCGTCCGGCCCGCCACATTGAGATTCAGGTCGTCGCCGACAGCTTCGGCAATGTCGTCTGCCTCGGCGAGCGTGACTGCTCGGCGCAGCGCCGGCGTCAAAAGCTGGTTGAAGAGGCGCCCGCGCCCGGCGTGTCTGCACAGCTGCGCGCCCGCATGGAAGAAGCGGCGACGAACGCGGCGCGCGCTTGCGATTACACCTCGACCGGCACCGTCGAATTCCTCGTCTGGGACGATCCGAACGCGCCCGACGGCAAGAACTTTGCCTTCCTCGAGATGAACACCCGCCTGCAGGTGGAACACCCGGTGACCGAGCTCGTGCGCGGAGTGGACCTGGTCCAGGACCAACTCAAGATCGCCGGTGGTCAGCCGCTTGGTTACACCGCCGCCGAGCGGCCGATTCGCGGCTGGGCGATGGAGTGCCGCATCACCGCCGAGGATCCATACCGCGATTTCGCCCCGTCCGTTGGCCCGATCGCCTGGTTCCGCGAGGCCGACGGGCCTGGCGTGCGGCTTGACTCGATGCTCGCCCGGGGTGTCGGCGTGAGCCCCTATTACGACTCGTTGATCAGCAAGCTGATCACCTGGGGCGAAACGCGCGAGCAGTGCATCCGACGCATGAAGCGCGCGCTCGGTGAGTATCTGGTGATTGGGCTCAGCACCTCGATTCCGTTCCACCAGGCGCTGATGGACGACGAGCACTTCCGCTCGGGCGACATCCACACGCTGTATGTGGAGGAAAACGAGATTCTCAACGTGTCGCAGCGGCCGGTCACCTCGCTCGAGGCCACACTGGCTGCGGCACTCTTCTTTCACACACAAGGCGAGGCAGCCCAGTCGGATCGCGTCGGGCGCACGGCCCGGCGCGGCGGTTGGGCAGCCTCGGCGCGCGGGCGACGATATCCAGTGGAGCAGGGATGGCGAAGAACTACCGGCTGAACGTCAACGGCGCACTGCAAGAAGTCGCAATCGACGAGACTGGCGACGGTCGCTTTCACGCCGAGCTCGGCGATCGCAGCTACGAACTCGAGCTCGAGTCGGTCGACGACAGCACGCTGTTCCGCTTGTACGTCGATGGCCGTCGCATCCCGATCGCGATCCGTCGCGACGGCAAGTCGGCCGAAGTCTTCATCGGACCGGACCGCCACTACACGGAGATCGAGCGCAGCGCCGGCTCATTGTCCGCGTCGGGCCCCGCCATCGCCGGCGAGGTTCGGATGCCCGCTCCGATGACTGGCCAGGTCACGGAAGTGCTGGTCGCCGCCGGCGATGATGTCGAGGAAGGCGATCCGTTGCTGGTCATGGTCGCGATGAAGATGAACAACGAGATTCGCTCGCCTGCTTCGGGCCGCGTGACCGAAGTCTCGGTCGCCGTCGGCGACGCGGTCGATCAGGGCGACATCATGCTGGTGATTGATACCGATGCCTCCGAGTAGCGGCTCATCGACTCCCTCCATCCTCCCTATGATTGAACCCGAGCATTGAAACCGAGCGCTGGTGCGCTTAGCATCAGCGCAACCAAGCGATGGTGGCGTTGCCTTCGAGCTGCGCCTCCGACAATGAAGGAGCATTCCACTGGCCGTCAAGGATCAACGAGAGCATGAACAGCGAGTCAACGAGTCGATTCGGACTCGGGAAGTGCGCGTGATTGGCGCAGACGGTGAACAACTGGGCGTCATGCCGACGCCGCAAGCGCTCGACCTTGCCAGTGCGCAAGGTCTCGATCTGGTCGAAGTCGCGCCGACCGCTCGGCCGCCGGTCGCGCGGATGATGGACTACGGGCGCTTCAAGTACGAGCAGTCCAAACGCGAGCGCGAGGGCCGCAAGCGTCAGAAAACCGCATCGCTGCATCAGGTCAAGATGCGCCCCAACATCGGCCGCCACGACATGGAGGCCAAAGGCCGCACCGCTGCGCGTCTGCTGCGCAACGGGGACAAGGTCAAGATTTCGATCACGTTCCGCGGGCGCGAGATCACCCACCGAGAGATTGGGGCCGAGCGCATCCAGGAAATGATCGAGACGCTGGAAGAGAACGGCGTCGCGACGACCGTGGAGAAGCCAATCTCGATTGAGGGTCGGTCGATGTCGATGATCGTGGTGGAGGACAAGGCCAAGTCTCAGTCGATGGCCAAGGCCGCGGAGGCCGCTGCGGCGGCTGAAGCCGTTGCGGTCCAGGCGGAGTCGACAGAGGCCGCCGGCTGATCCGTGCGGTCAGTGAGTGTCTGTCGTTTCCGCACGACCGCCGTGAAGTGTGTCGGCGGCAATTGGACAGTGCGCGGGCGTCGCGTAAGCTGACACCACGCTCGTTCGAGTTGGATGTGCTGGAGATCGCCTGCGATGCCGAAGATGAAGACCCACAAGGGCACAGCCAAGCGGTTCCGGATTACGCGCACCGGCAAGGTGATGCGGATGAAGGGTTACCGTGGCCACAACAAGCAGAAGAAACACAAGCGCACCTTGCGCGAACAAGGCCGAATGCACGGCGTCAAGAACGTCGGCAATCAGAAGCGCGTCAAGCGCCTGTTGCCGTACGGCTCGCCGTAGCCTCGCCGCTGTGCGCCACCTGAACTGAGACAGGACGACCCATGCCACGAGTCAAGGGCGGTCCGCGCGAGCGGCGCCGACACAAGAAAGTCCTCAAGCAGACAAAGGGGCATCACGGCGTACGCCATCGCCTGTACCGGCGTGCGTCGGAGTCGCGCCTGCACGCGCTGTCCTACGCCTACGCCCATCGGCGCGAGCGCAAGGGCGATATGCGACGAATCTGGATTCAGCGAATCAACGCCGCGGCGCGGCTCAACGGCACGACCTACAGCCGCCTGATGCACGCGATGAAGCTGGCCGGCATCGAGGTTGACCGCAAGGTCCTGGCCGAGATGGCGCTGCACGACCCGGACGGCTTCCGCGCGGTCGCGGAGCAGGCCGCGGCCGCCGAACCAGCGCCAGACGCGCAGGCGGCCTAACCCGCGCGGCTCAGGCCGCTCTCACCGCTCTCGGACATCTGCCCACGGTGCGCTACACGCGCTCGATGACCCCCTGCGTCTGATCATTCGTCGGCTCATTCGTCGGCAAGGCGTCTGTGTCTCGTTCACGGTCCAACCGCGCCTGCAACCAGGACGCCGACTCCGCCTGGTGCAGCCAGGGCAGAATCTCGGTCAACGCCAGGAATTCGCGGGCGTGCAGAGCGTTCTTGATCACGCTCAGCTCGATTTCGCAGCTGCGCTCCTGCCAACGGTCGGGCAGGTCAACGAAGGCGTCGGTGCAGGCTCGGGCGATGACGCGAGCCGCCTCGACGTCCAACTGCAACAGAGCGCGCAGTCGTCGCGCGGCGAGCTCGTGAGCTGCATTGGGTGATGCACCGCCCTCGCGACGGACCAGGGTTCGCATGACCCGGCGCAGTTCGACGCGTGGAAGCGCGGTCGCGTCATTGAGCGCCGCCGCAAGCTCAAGATGGTCGCCCGCGCCGTTGATGCGCTCAGCGAGGGCGGGCAGTTCCGCGCCGGTGCCGTAGTGCTCCGAGAGGTTTGGGTGGATGAAGGTCATGGCCGATTCCGTTCGTGCGCGCGGGCCGCTGGCTGAGTGCTGGCACTCTGATGCGTAGAGTGCTAACCAGCTGCTTCTCATTCTGGCACTCTTCGGTCGAGAGTGCCAACATGCCCGACGTGCGCGCGCCGTGCGTCTGATCACCAGACAACACAGATAACCAAAGAGGGGGCTCGGACAGCTAGGAATCGCGCAGTTCCGCGCCGAACTGCGAGGCCAAGCGACGCACGATCCCGCGCCGCGCCTTCTCAACATCCCGCTCCGACAGCGTCCGATCGGGCGAGCGATAGTGCACCCGGAACGCAAGTGACTTGGAGCCGTCAGCGATCGGCTCGCCGCTGTACACGTCGAACAGCTCGACATCCTCGACCAATCCGTTGCCGCGAATGGCCGCTTCCAGCTCGCCAGCGGGCAGGCTCTCGTCGACGATCAGCGCCAAATCCTCGACGGCCGCCGGATAGACCGACGGTGAGGCGACCGTGACCGCCCCACCGATCAGCGGCGCGAGCTCGCTGATCGAGAGCTCGAGGGCGAATACGTCACCCTCGGCGTTGAACTGCGACGCGACGGCCGGCTCCACGCGTCCGATCACGCCGACGGATTGGCCGGCAACGGTCACGGAAGCGGACTGGCCGGGCGACAGCGCGGCATCGGCGGCGTGCTGGGCGATCGCGAACTCGGCGCCGACGCCGTGTCCCAGTTGCTCGAGCACGCCCTTGGCGTCGTAGAAGTCCAGCGGACGCTGCTCGCCGCCGTGCATGGACGGGGAGAGGTCGCCACCGATCAGAGCTAGCAACATGCGCCGTTCGGTCGCGAGGCCGCCAGGGTTTGGCAAGAAGACTTTGCCCACCTCGAAGAGCGCCAGGCCGCCCCGCGATTCACGCTGATTGAGCCCAAACGTGCGCAGACCCCACGGTCGCAGGCTGGTGCGCATGCGATCCCGCTCGGTGTTCATCGGATTCTGCAGCTGGATCGATGGAGAACCGCCATCGGGCGAGACGGCATCGAGCTCGTCAGCGCTGACGGCGGCATAGGTGATGATCTCGCGCAGGCCCAGCCCGCTCAACACATCACGGATGCGCTCGCTGAGGATGCGCTCGGGATCGATGTCGTGCTCTGGCACGGCGCCCGGCAACGGTTCCGAGGGCAGATTGTCATAGCCGATGATGCGGCCGATCTCCTCGACGACGTCGTCCGGCACGTTGATGTCCGAGCGCCAGGGCGGGCAGCTGACCGAGTATCGGTTCGGTGGCAGCCAACGGTTGGAGATCCCCAATGCGGTCAGAATGCCGCGCGTCGTCTCGACCGACGGCAGCAGACCGAGAATCTGCTCGATGCGCGGCTGTCCGACGACGACCTGCGGGATGTGCTTCTTGCCCGGATAGGCGTCCACGATCCCGCTCAGCGCCTGTCCGCCGGCGGTCTCGATGATCAGTGCGGCGGCGCGCCGGGCGGCCAGCTCGCACAGCTCCGGATTGAGCGATTTCTCGAATCGGCGGCTAGCCTCAGTGCCCGTCTCCGTGTGTCGAGCGCGGCTGCGGCGGATGGACGCCTCCTGGAAGTTGGCCGTTTCCAGCAGGATCGTCGTGGTGTCGTCGGAGATTTCAGATTCTGCGCCGCCCATGATGCCGGCCAGGGCGACGGCGCGCTCGGCGTCGGCGATGACCAGGTCGTCGGGCTGTAGCTCGATGTTCGAGCCGTCGAGGAGCGCCAGCTGCTCACCCGCGCGGGCGCGACGGACCACGATGCGGCGTTCCCGCAGGACGCCGAAGTCGAAGGCATGCAGCGGCTGACCCCACTCGAGCATGACGTAGTTGGTCGAGTCGACGATGTTGTTGATCGGACGCATACCCGCCGAGGACAGTGCATCTTGCATCCACTGCGGCGACGGTCCGACGCGGACGCCCTCGATCAGGATTGCGGTGTAGCGCGGGCAGCCTTCGGGGTCGTCGATCTGCACGCTGGTGCGATCACCGGCGGATGCAGGTGCCTCCGGATAGCTATCGAGCGGCTCGCGGACAGCGCCGTCGGTCAGCGCGGCGACTTCGCGGGCGATGCCGAGGATGGAGAAGTGGTCAGGACGGTTCGGCGTCGGCTTGATGTCCAGTACGACGTCGCCCAGCACGTCGGCGAGCGGTGTGCCCAACGCAGCATCGGTGTCGAGCACCAGAATGCCCTCGTGCTCGTCCGAGAGGCCCAGTTCACGCTCAGAGCAGATCATGCCCATGGAAGTGACGCCGCGAATCTTGCCTTTGCGCAGCTTGCGCGGCTCTCGCGTCGACGGATCAATCAGGGCTGCGCCGACCTGGGCGAAGGCGATCGTCTGGCCGGCCGCCAGATTGGGCGCGCCGCAGACGACCTGCAACGGCTCGTTGCCGCCGTGTTCGACCGTGGCGAGACGCAGGCGGTCAGCGTTGGGGTGCGGCTCGACCGCTTCGACGCGGCCCACGACGACGTGTTCCCATGCACCGCCGCTGCGCTTGATCGACTCGACTTCGGCGCCGGCCATGCTCAACCGATGCGCCAGTGCTTCGACCGTCAGGTCCCAATCCACATACTGTGCCAGCCACTTCAGCGGGACGTCCATCAGGCGCTCCCTCGGAACCGATCGAACTCGCGCAGGAAGCGCACGTCATTGCGGTAGAAGTGGCGGATGTCGCGGACGCCGTATTGCAGCATCGCGACACGCTCAACGCCCATGCCAAAGGCGAACCCGGTGTAGCGGCTGGAGTCGAGTCCCGCGTCCTCGATGATCTCGGGGTGCACCATGCCGCAGCCGAGCACTTCCAGCCAATCGCCCTGCCAGCGGACGCCGAGTTCGGCGCCGGGCTCGACGAACGGGAAGTAGTCGCAGCGAAAGCGGGTCTCAATCTCGCCGCCGAACATCCGTCGCACGAAGGCCTCGAGGGTGCCCTTCAAGTGTGCGAATGACAGGTCCTGGTCGATCACCAGCCCCTCGATCTGGGTCAGCATCCACTCGTGCGTGGCATCGGTGGCTTCGTAGCGATAGCAGGCGCCGGGCACGATCACGCGAATCGGCGGCTCACGACGCTCCAGGTAACGAATCTGCATGGGCGATGTATGGGTGCGCAGCAGCTGGCGCGGACCGCCCGAGTCATCGTCGGCGATCCAGATCGTGTCCCACATGTCCCGGGCTGGGTGTCCAGCTGGAATGCGCAGCCGGTCGAAGTTGTACTCCTCAAGCTCAATGTCGGGGCCTTCCACAACATCGAAGCCCAGGTCACGGAAGGTACGCTCCATCGTTCGCCTGGTGAGCGTGACGGGATGCAGCGATCCGAGCGGTGGGCGGCGCCCGGGCAGGGTGACATCGATGGTCGGACCGTCGGTTTCGGCAGCGACCAGCTCGGCCTGCCGAGCGGCAAGAGCGGATTCCAGCTCGCCCTTCAGTCGATTGGCGCCGGCGCCGATCGCGGGGCGCTGCTCCACTGGCAGATCACGGACGCCGCGCAAGACGGTCGTCAGGCGGCCGCGACGGCCGAGCCAATCGACGCGCCAATCCTCCAGCGCGTCAGCGTCGTTGGCCGTGGCCAGCGCGCTCCGCGCCTCCGATTCCAACCCGTCCAGATCGACTTCGAGCGCCATCGGTTCCATTACCTTCTCTGCCCCACCACACAGCGTACCTGTACTCGGGCGCCGCCTCTGAGGCGCTGCCAACGCCCAGCGGGCGGATAGTAAGATCGAGCAAACCGCAGGCGCCTCTGCCTGCCTGACAGGAGCGTCGCAGATGGCCGTGAAGAGTTACATCTTGATCGAGGCCGATGTCGGGACGGCCAAACAGGTGGCGCTGTCGCTCGGCGAGATCACCCGCAGCGAGGGCGAGATCAAAAGCGTCGAGATGGTCACCGGTCCGTTCGATGTCATCTGCCTGGTCGAGGCGGACAACCTCGAGCGGCTGGGCAGCTGCATCACCGACTCGATTCAGACGGTGCCAGGCGTCAAGCGCACGACCACCTGTCTCACCATTCAGGTCTAGTCAGGTGCGCTCATGACCAGCCCAGCCTCCGCGCGCGCGACCGAGCCGCCAGTGGACATGCTGCCCGTTGAAGACGCGGTCGACCGGATCTTGTCCTTCTGCCGCCAGCTGGACGCCGAGACGCGGTCGATTGAAGACGCGGTCGGACAGGTGCTCGCCGGCGATATCAGTGCGCCGTTCGACATCCCGCCGCACGACAACACCGCCATGGACGGCTACGCCGTGCAGTCGGCGAGCACAGAGGGCGCGACGGAGTCAACACCGGTCCGCTTGCGAGTGATCGGCGAGCTCGCCGCCGGCTATCTCTTCGATCAGGCCGTTGGCGCAGGCGAAGCGGTCCGCATTATGACCGGCGCGCCGATGCCGAACGGCGCAGACACGATCGTGCCGTTCGAGGAAACCGACGAGTTTGGCTTGCGGGCGCCGGGTCAGGAGCACGAGACGATTGAGGACGTCGGCATCCTCAAGGCGGCCGCTGTCGGCAACAACATCCGCCGCCGCGGCGAAGACGTGCAACAAGGCCAGTTGGTGCTCACTGCTGGCACGGTGCTGCGCGGCCCCGAGATCGCGGTGCTTGCCTCACTCGGCGTCGCCGATGTCGACGTGATTCGGCGTCCGCGCGTGGCGATCCTCTCCACGGGCGACGAGCTGCTGACGCCTGGCGATCCACCGGCGCCGGGCAAGATTTACGACTCCAACTCCTACGGACTCAGCGCGCTGGTGACGCAGTACGGCGGCGTCCCGCGACGCTTTGGGATCGCCCAGGACACGATCCCCGCGCTCACGGCGAAGATCAATGAGGCACTGGCCGATTGTGATCTGGTGATCACCTCGGCCGGCGTCTCACGCGGCGACTTCGACGTGGTCAAGGAAGTGCTCGCGCGCGAGGGCGCGATTGATTTCTGGACCGTCCGCATGAAGCCCGGCAAGCCGCTCGCCTTTGGCGAGTTCGCCGCGGCCGACGGCCGCCGCGTCCCGCACATCGGCCTGCCCGGCAACCCGGTCTCCTCGCTGCTGGCCTTTGAGCTGTTTGGTCGGCTCGCAATCTTTCAGATGATGGGCCGCGCACCTCAACCGCGTCCGATGCTGCGAGCGATCGCCGACGAGGACATCGTCAACACCGATTGGCGGCGCGTCTACGCACGGGCCACGCTGCAGCAAGACGAGGACGGCCATTGGCACGCGCGCCTGACCGGACCGCAGGGCAGCGGCGTCCTGACCTCGATGGCGATTGCCAATGGATACGCTGTCTGCCCAGAGAACGTCGAGCGCATCCACGCCGGTGAGGAATGCGACGTGATCATGGTCGACTGGGACCATCCACTCGACTGACGACGTCAACAGACTTGAGATCGAAACGAGCACAACATGTCATTTCGCTCCGCGATCCGTTCGGCCGTGGCGCCGTACTACATCAAGGCCCGCCTCGCGCAGGAGCGCTGGCAATCGGGCGTCGCCTGGTACCCGCTGGATCCCAAGTTCATCGCCAATCCGTACCCGACGTACCGTGAGCTGCGCGAGAAGGACCCGTACCATCCCAGCCCATTGACTGGCGCGCTCGTGCTCTCCAAGTACGAGGACATTGACGAGGTTCTGCGCAACTACAAGGTCTTTTCCAACGGCCGCGCCCGCGCGAGCAGCAGCAATCGCGTCCGTCGCGGCGTGGCCGAGCAGATCCAGAGCGAAATCCAGCCTTCGATGCTGACGCTCGACCCGCCCGATCACACACGCCTGCGCGGACTGGTCAGCCGAGCCTTCACGCCGCGCCAGATCGCGAAGATGGAAGACCACATCCGAGCCACGGCTCACGCGCTGCTCGACGAGGTCGAGGACCAGCACGAGTTCGACCTGATGTCCAACCTCGCCTCGCTGCTGCCGACAGTCGTGATCGCGGAGATGATCGGCGTCCCCACCGAAGATCGAGCGCAGTTCAAGCAGTGGTCGGACCGATTTGCCCGCGTCCTCGAACCGAACCTCGACGAGCGTGAACTTGGCCAGGTCTTCGACACCGCCCAGCGCTTCGACAGCTACTTCAAGCAGATCGTGGCACAACATCGCGAGCAGCCGCGCGACGACCTCGTCTCGCGCCTGATCGAGGCAGAAGAAGAGGGCGATCAGCTCAGCGAGGAGGAGATGATCGTCACCTTGCGCCTGCTGCTCGTCGCCGGCAACGAGACGACAACGAACCTGATCGGTAACGGGCTCAAGGCACTGCTGGAGCATCCAGAGCAGCTGGAGCTGCTGCGCCAGCAGCCCGAGTTGATCGACAACGCGATCGAAGAACTGCTGCGCTTCGACTCGCCCGTCCAGGTCGACGGCCGCGTCACGCTCGACGAGTGTCAGATCGACCGCCACACCTTGAAGCCCGACAAGCCTGTCTCGCTGCTGATCGGCGGCGCCAACCGCGATCCGGAGGCGTTCACCGATCCAGAGCGCCTCGACATCACCCGCGAGGATGCTGGCAACATCTCCTTCGGTCGTGGCATTCACCACTGTCTCGGTGCACCGCTTGCCAGACTGGAAGGAAAGATCGCGTTCGAGGCGATGATCGAGCGCTTCAGCGACATCCAGCTCGGCCGGCGCACTCCCGTCTACAAGCCAAACATCGTGCTGCGCGGCTTGCGACACCTCGACATCCGTGTGGAGCGCTCAAGCGGAGCCTCGTTGGCCAAGGCACAGGCCGCCGTCACCGCCGACTAGCCAATCGGTCATCGCTGCAATCTCCGTCATTCCAGCTTGTCTGGAATCTCGCCGCGCCCGGCAGCGAGCATGTCGAGCGGGATGTCAAACGAGATGACATGACGACAACGTGCGGTGATAGGAGAATGAGGATGTGCAAAAGAGGAGACTGGATTGTCTTTCTCATCGCGATGGTCGTCGTGACTATCCCGTATGCGATTGGGGCTTCACCGCTCGTGCCAGTGAGCGTCCAAGATGGTCAGTGCTTCACCATTGACGAGAACATCCCGGCCCCATCCAACCATTGCGACGAAGAGATTTTCGGTGTCGAGGAGGAGCAAGTCGTTCCAGATAGAACGAGAAGAAGCAGTGTGCCGCAGTCTCCTTCAGGCTCCGGCCCGGACTGGATCATGGGCTCTGACGATCAGGAGTCCGAAGAGCATGTGGAACCAGTTCAAGAGTCAGATGATCCTCGATTGACCCAAGCAAATGCCTCACGATCGAGGATTTTCGCGCTGCCGAACGGGGACCACTTGTGGGCTGCGCTTGAGTACATGCAGACCAGGGCAGGCCTCTTTCCACCATCCGACTGCGAGCTGGTTGAGGCGTTCGTAACGGTGAGCAGCATCGAGGAGATGGTCGACAAGATGCGAATCGGTGCCGGCGGAGCAGTCGAGTTGTTGCCACGCAGTGTGAGCATGGGCGAGGACTATGTCGCTATGGCTGTAGACCATGAAGCGAACGTGATGCTGGCTGTTGATGCCGGATTTTGGCAATCGTCGCTAGTGATGTTCTCTTGTCCACGTCCTTAGCTGCGTGCCCATGTAGAGTCGCCCAATGCAGTGGGCGTCCCATTCATTTGAAGGCGGGCCCGCCACGACGCTATGACGGACCGACGACGGTGTCGATGGCTTCGCTGACGACCTCGGGCGGCACGTTGTGCCTCACGATTGGATTGCCCACGCTCTCCAGCAGCACCCAGTTTTGCTTGCCGCCCACGACTTTCTTGTCGCGCGACATCGCATCGAGCAGGTCGGTGCGACTGAGTCCGGGCGGACTTTGCGTAGGCAGACCGAAGCGATCGAGCAACCGTCGGTGGCGGCTGACGACCGCCTCGTCGATGAGGCCCAGCGCTGCGCCGATCTCGGCCACGGCGACCATCCCCATCGCCACCGCCTCGCCGTGCAAGACGGCGCTGTAGCCCGTCACCGCCTCGATCGCGTGGCCGAGCGTATGGCCGTAGTTCAGGATGGCTCGCAGGTCCGACTCCCGCTCGTCCGCCGACACGACCGCCGCCTTGATTGCTTGATTGCGGGTGATCACGTCGACCAACAGCTGCCGACTGCGCTGATCTTCTGCTGCCGAGGCGGGATTCAGCAGGGTGTCCGCCTCGGCCTCGAGCAGGTCGAGCATCGGCTCGTCGCGGATAAAGCCGTGCTTGATCACTTCCGCGAAACCCGAGCGCAGTTCGCGTGCAGGCAACGTCGCGAGCGTCGCGACATCGGCCAACACCGCGCGCGGCTGATAGAAGGCGCCGACCAGATTCTTGCCTGATGGCAGATCGATGGCGACCTTGCCACCGATCGCCGCATCGACCATGCCGAGCACGGTCGTCGGCGCATGGACGAGCGGCATGCCGCGCAGATAGGTCGCCGCAGCTGTACCAGCCAGATCGGTCGTCACGCCGCCGCCGAGCGCGAAGATGACGTCTCGCCGCTCGGCGCGATGCTCGGACAGCCAGCCATACAGCGCGTCCAGCTGGGCCAGCGACTTGCTGGACTCACCAGACGGCACCCGGTACGACTGCACGGAGCGTCCGGCTGCCGTCAGCGCCGCGATCACTGACTCCCCGTGCGAGTCGGCGATTGATTGATCGACCATCAGGAAGACGCGTCCGCCGAGTCCCAATCGATCCATGATGTCGCCGCTGCGCTCGAGCAGACCCCACGCGCAGTAGACGGGATAGCGCGAGGTTCCAGCCTCGACGATGCAGGCGACATCTGGCCCGAAGTCGTTCTGCGGCGGCGCAGCAACGCCCGGCCCGCTCTGCATCTCGCGCAGACGGGCGTCCGATGCGAGCGCTCGCGCGGATCGCCGCTGGACGGCATCGACAATCTCGTCGACCGCCTCGCCGATGGCAATCTCGTCCGTGTGCACCGTCAGATCGGAGAGGGCGTAAAAGGGTTGACGCGCAGCCTTGAGGGTCTCGACTCGGCGTCGCGGATCGACGCCGGCGAGCATTGGGCGCACCTCGGTCGTGCCCTGTTCGGTCTCGGCGTAGCGGGCGAGGATCGTCGCGGCCCGCGCTTCCAAGCTGACCACGAATCCACCATCGGCGAGCAACGAGCGGTTTTCGGCGTCGAGCCAAACACCGCCGCCGGTGGCGATCACGCAGCCCTCGCGCTCCGAGGCCGCGCGAACGGCAGCGCGTTCGCGGGCGCGGAAGCCTGTCTCGCCCTCATCGACGAATATCTCGGGAATCGGTCGGCCTGCCGAGCGCTCAATCTCGACATCGAGGTCGACGGCGTCCCAGCCCAGCTGGTGCGCAATCATCGGTGCGAGCACTGACTTGCCGGTCGCGCTGAAGCCGATCAACACGACGCGGCGGAACCCGTTGGGCGCACTCATGGCCACTCCTGGCGCGGGACGGCGGTGGCCAGGAACGCGTCCATGTTTCGGCGGGTTTCTGACAGCGAATCTCCGCCGAACTTCTCCAGGATGGCGTCGGCGAGGACCAAGGCGAGCATCGCTTCGACGATCACGCCTGCGGCCGGCACGACGCAGACATCGGACCGTTCGTAGTGCGCCTCGACCCGCTCACCGGTCGAGAGGTCAGCGGACGGCAACGGGTGGGCAAGCGTCGCGATCGGCTTGACCGCCACTCGGACCACGAGATCCTCTCCGTTGGAGATGCCGCCCTCGATGCCGCCGGCGTGATTGGTCTGGCGACGCCAGGGTTGGCCGCCCCAGGCGTCCTGGGGCAGGACGACGTCGTGATATCCGCGACCGGTCAGCGCGGCGCCGCTGAAGCCGTCGCCGATCTCGACGCCCTTGAACGCGTTCATCGAGAGGATGGCTTGGCCAATCCGTCCGCTCAACTTGCGATCCCACTGGACGTGCGATCCCAAGCCGAATGGCACACCCGAGACGCGTGCCTCGAGCGTCCCACCGAGTGTGTCGCCGTCCTGCTTGGCTGCGTTGATCGCGTCAATCATCGCTTGCGCAACATCAGGGTCCGCGCAGCGGACCGGGGACGCCTCAACCTCCGGCCAGTCCAGCGGGACGCCTGGCGCCAGCGCCACTGAGCCGATCTGCACGACGTGGCTGTTGAACTCGCAACCCAGTTCTTCGCAGAGCCGTCGTGCGACGGCGCCCGCGCCGACGCGCGCGGCGCTCTCTCTGGCGGAGGCGCGCTCGAGTGAGTCGCGGACGTCGTCGTAGCCGTACTTCAGCGACGCGGACAGATCGGCGTGACCGGGACGCACGCGCGTCACCTGCGTCGGCGGCGGATCAACCACGTCCAACGACATGGTCTCGCGCCATGCCCGCTTGTCAGGGCCGAGACCCTGGTCAAAGTCACGGTTCTCAATCCACAGCGCGACCGGGCTGCCGATCGTGCGTCCCTGCCGGACGCCGCCGCGGATCTGCGCGTAGTCGGTCTCGATCTTCATGCGCCCGCCGCGTCCGTAGCCCTGTTGGCGGCGCGCGAGCTGTGCTCGAATCTGCGCCTCCGACAGCGGCAGCCCCGACGGAACGCCGTCGATGATCACCGTCAGACCCGGGCCATGCGATTCACCCGCGGTGAGCCAGCGAAAGCTGCCCATCAATCGTCCCTCCGCTCGTCGGTCGACGCGACGGATGCTGCATCGTCCACGATATCGGTGAAGCGATCATCGGGCAGCGTGATCGGACGCGGCTCGCCGGTCGGCGCGCGGTTCGCGATCACCTCAAACTCCCGAGCAAGCGATTGCGGCGGCAGATTCCAATCCAGGCTCATCGCCGATCCACGATCCGCTTCAACACACAGAATCGGCCGTGCCTCAGCGACGCCGTCCTCGTTGCGGAACGTGGTGTACACGTCGACGCGGACGAACGTTGGACGGAAGTTTGGCACGTCGTAGAAGATCATTTCGACCAGTCGCAGCGCAGTGGCGTAGGCCGTGTCCAACGACGATGCGATCTGCTGCCGTTGCCCGTCGATCGTGCCGAACTCGGGGTCGGCGGAGGTACTGACGCGGACATGGTCGGCCGAGGCGCTGACCAGGTCCAGTCCCTGTACGCCCGACCAGACGGCCGCGCTGACATCCTTCGGCGGACGCTGGGTTCGCCAGTGCTCCAGCTCCTGGTCGAGAATGCCCTGGATGGCATCCATGTCATTCTGCGCGACGAGCTGTCGCCAAAATCGGTGCGTGCGCGCCTCCTTGAAGAGCAGCAGGCCGACACCGCCGAAGAACGCGGCGATCAGGGCGAAGCCGATGGTCACGCCTTCATTCATGTCATCGTCCCCGCCATGGCGTCGTGAGCCGCGGCCATCATCACCGCAACCGGTGCTTCCTGCTCCGTCCACAACTCAAACGCGGCCGCACCCTGGTAGACGAGCATCGGCAGCCCGCCAATCGCGCGCCGACCGGACGCGTTGACGGCCTGAACCAAGGGCGTTTCGAGCGGATTCGCGATCAGGTCGACGACGAAGGTGTCAGGACCGAGCCGTTCGGGATCGAACGGCAGGTCAGCGGCCGTTTCACTGCCGCGCAGACCGACAGACGTGCATTGGACAACGAGATCAGCGCCGCGCAGCGCATCTGCGATGCGATCGTCGTCGGCTCCGAACGATTGCAGCGCGGCCGACGCAGACGCCGAGGCGAGGTCGTGCCGCAATCTCCCCGCTCAGACGGCGGTGCGGTTGACGATGGTCAGCGCGGCCGCTCGGCGCCAGATCAGTGCCCAAGCGACGGCTCGGGCTGCTCCGCCGGCGCCCCAGAGCACCACGCGGGCGCCAGCGGGATCGACTCCCGCCTCCGACAGCGAACGCTGAAAGCCGGTCACGTCGGTGTTGTAGCCCTGCAGGTGGCCGTCGTTGTTGACTACGGTGTTGATCGCGCCGACAAAGCGAGCCGTCTCGTGCAGGCCGTCCATGTGCCTCAGCGCGGCCTCCTTGTACGGAATCGTGACATTCGCGCCGAGCGCGTCCTCTTCGCGCAGCGAATCGATGTGACTCTCCAGCTGCGACGGTTCGAGATCCCACGCTTCGTAGCGCGCATCAAGCCCCGCTGCGTCGAAGCCTGCTTGTTGGAAGCGCGGAGAAATGCTGTGCGCGACCGGATGCCCGATCACGCCGACGCGCCAGGCAGCTGAGCTCATTCGGAGCCTCCCAGATAGCGCTCGACATTGTCCAGATGCTCTTCATACGTCAGAGAGAAGGCGTGTGTACCGTCGCCCTTCGCGACGAAGTAGAGGTAGGGGGCGTCATCGGGATTGGCCGCGGCCTCGATTGATGGCAGGCCGGGCGATGCAATCGGCGTCGGCGGCAAACCGCTGTAGCGATAGCTGTTATAGGGCGAGTCGATCACGAGGTCCGCATCCGAGAGCTCGGCCTTCCACCAGTTCGACGGTTGTCCGACGGCGTACTGGATCGTGGAGTTCATCTGCAACGGCATCCCCGCAACTAGACGGTTCCAGATCACGGCCGAGATCAGCCGGCGCTCGTGCTCAACGGCCGCTTCGCGCTCGATGATCGATGCGATGGTCAGGATCTGGTGCATCGTCGCACCGCGGGCCGCGGCTTGTCGGGCGATCTCCGGCGTGATGGCCTCGTCGAGGCGCTGCAGCATCTCGACCGTCACATCCAGCGGCGACGCCTCCAGCGAAAAGCGATAGTCGGCAGGGAAGAGATAGCCCTCCAGCGACGCGCCGGCCGGCCGCTGCGCCGCATAACGGCCAGCCTCGCCGATGCGCCCGTCCGAGATGACTGCGGCGAGGCTCGCCGAATCGCTGACTTCGGCTGCGGCGAGGCGTTCGATCACCTGTTCAATCCTCAGGCCTTCCGGGATGATCACTCGCTGTGGCGAGGTCTCACCCGAGTGTATGCGTCTGAGCACTTCGAACGTGGGCAGCGCGGGCTCGAACGAGTACTCGCCCGCCTCGAGCTGATGCTCCCAATCCATCAGCAGCGCGAGTAGTTCAAAACGAGTCTGGGAATCAACCGCGCCATGGGATCGCAGCAGCCGGCCAATGGTCGACGCGCTGTCGCCAGGAGCGATTACGACGGTCGAGACCTGCGCCGTTCCCGACGACGGCGGTTCGATGAGCACGCTGCGGCTGATCTGTTGCGGGCTTCGCGACACCGCGACGACGGCGGACGCAGCCGCGATGATCGCGGCGATCGCCGCGGCAATCATGATGACCGTACGAGGTGTCAGCAGCATTGGTCCCCGCTCGCGACGACGGCGGCACGGGCCTGAGCGCCGTCGTGGATGTCGATCCAGCGCTGCAGGATGCGGGCTGCCGCGGCCGCGTGTGATCGCTCTCGCTCGCGCCGCTGCCGCTGGACGCTCTTGCGTCCGCTGGCGCGCGCCTTGCGGCCGTGTGGAGGCGATTGCGGCGTCGGTGCGGGCTCGCTCGAGAACCGCTCGTCCTGCGGGACGCATTCAGCGCCAATCGAAGTTGCGAGCCACTCTCCGAACTGTCGAAATGCGGACGCCTGCACGTCTTCACGTCCGTCGGGACGCAGCGGGACGCCGACCACGAGGGTCGCGACGGCCTCGCCGCCGAGCAGGCGGTGGAGCATCTGCACGAGCAAGTCATCGCCCTGCCGACGGTCGAGCGTGCCGACGGGCAGCGCCAGTGAAGTGCCCGGCGCGGCGCGGGCGACACCGACCCAGCGTTCACCGGGATCGATCCCGATGATGCAACCTTCGGCCGCCGTGCGCACCGTCGGGCCCTATCCCAACTGCTCCTGGACAGCAGGGAGGGCTGCAGCGAGCGCGTCGTCGAGCTTTGCGGCGTCTCGGCCGCCGGCTTGTGCCATATCGGCCTTGCCCCCGCCGCCGCCACCCGCGACACGAGCGACGCCGCCAATCAGCTGTCCCGCGTTGACGCCCGCAGCAACCGCCCCGTCCGTCGCCATCGCCACGAAGAGCGGCCGATCATTGGCGACCGCGCCGAGCACCACCACGGCCTCACGACCGTCGCCGAGCAGGCGTTTGCGCACTTCGTCGCCGGTGCGGCGCAGCATGTCGGCGGACTCCACATCAGCGCGTCCAACCGCGACCGCGACCGATCCAACGGCGACCGCGCCTTCGGCGATCGATTCAGCCGCGTTCGCGCCCGACTGCGCTTCGATCGCTTGTAGTCGGCGGCGCAGATCGGCGGCCTCCGACTGCAGCTGCGCGATCCGTTCGGCGGCGCTGTCGGGCGTGGCTCGGACGTTCGCGGCAATCTCGGCCAACGCATCAATGCGAGCGTCGGTCCAGGCGGACGCGGCGGCGCCGGTCAGGGCCTCGATGCGGCGCACGCCGGCCCCCACGCTGCCTTCGGAGACGATCTGGAATGCGCCGACGAAGCCCGTGGCAGGCGCGTGGGTACCGCCGCACAGCTCTTTCGAGAAGCAGTCGTGGACATGCGGCGCGGGATCGCAGATCTCGACCACACGCACATCGGTCTCGTACTTCTCGCCAAAGATGGCCATCGCACCAGTCTTGAGCGCGTCGTCGTACGCCATCTCCGACGTTGCGACGGGGATGTTGTCGCGGATCCGCTCCTGGACGAGCTGTTGCACAGCTCGCAGGTCGGCGGCGGCCGGCGGCTCGGGCTGCGTGTAATCGAAGCGCAAGTGATCGGGCGCGACGAGCGAGCCGGCCTGTCGCACATGATCGCCGAGCACCTGCCGCAACGCCGCGTGCAGCAGATGCGTCGCGGTATGGTTGCGCGCCGCGTCGTCGCGGCGGCCGTTGCTGACGCTGGCCGTCACCTGATCGCCGACGGCCAGGCCGCCAGATGCGACGGTGCCCACGTGGGCGATGACGTCGCCGAAGGCGCGGGTGTCCTCGATGTCCACTTGCAGATCGCGGCCGCGCAGCCAGCCGGCGTCGCCGACTTGGCCGCCGCCTTCGGGATAGAACGGAGTGCGGTCCAGGACGACACTGACTTCCTCGCCGGTCGCTGCTCGCGCGACGCGCTCACCGCCAGCGACGATGGCGACGATCCGTGACTCAGACTCGACCGAGTCGTAGCCGGTGAACTCGGTCGCCGATTCAAGCTCTGCGTAGCGGGCGGCGTCTTCGTCGTAGCGGAAGGCGGCCTGCTGGCGGGATCGCTGGCGCTGTTCTTCCAGCGCACTGTCGAACTGCGCGCGGAGATGCGCCTCATCCACGAGCGCGCCGCGGTCGCGTGCGACTTCCGCCGTGACCTCGAAGGGCAGACCGTAGGTGTCGTACAGCTCGAATGCGTCCTGCCCGCTGACTGCGCCGCCCGAGGCTGCGAGCCGGTCCTCCAGCAGGGCGCGCCCGGTTGAGAGCGTGCGTCGGAAGCGGTGTTCTTCCTGGTTCAGGACGTTGGCGACGAGCGCCGCATGCTCGATCAGTTCTGGATACCAGGCGCCCATCCCGCTGCGTACCTCGACGGCGAGATCGGCCAGCAAGTCGTCAGCGATGCCTAGCGAATCGGCCATGTAGAGGGCTCGCCGGATGAGACGGCGCAGCACGTATCCGCGGCCCTCGTTGCCGGGCATTGCGCCGTCGGCGATCAGGAACGTCATCGCTCGGCCGTGCTCGGCGACGACGCGCATCGCGCGCCGCTGCAACTCGCTGGCCCCGTGATACTCGAGCTGACAGCGGCCGCCGATGTAGTCCAGCAGCGGCGCGAAGAGGTCAGTGTCGTACAGATTGTCCTCGTCTTGCAGCATCATCGCCCAGCGCTCGAGCCCGGCACCCGTGTCGATGCTCTGAGCGGGGAGGTCTTCGCGGCGGCCGTCGTCGAAGCGGGTCCATTGCATGAAGACCAGGTTCCAGATCTCCAGCCACTTCTCTTCGGCGTCGGCTGGTCCCGCGTCGTCGCGGTAGCCCGGGCGCATGTCGTAATGCAGTTCCGAGCACGGGCCGCACGGCCCAGTCGGTCCTGCGGCCCAGAAGTTGCCCTGATCTTCGCCGTAGCGATAGATCTTCGAATCGGGCAAGCCGATCTTCTTCCACTGGTCGTAGGCGAAGTCATCATCGGTGAAGACCGTCGCGACGAGCCGCTCGGGTCGAATGCCGATCACGTCGGTGACCAGTTCCCATGCCCAGGCCTGCGCCTCGGCCTTGAAGTAGTCACCCAGCGAGAAGTTGCCCAGCATCTCGAACATCGTCAGATGCGAGGCGTCGCCGACCTCGTCGATATCGGTGGTTCGGAAGCACTTCTGGATGCTCGTGAGGCGGTGATGCGGAGGTTGCGCTTCGCCCAGGAAGAACGGCTTGAAGGGAACCATGCCTGCGCTGGTGAAGAGCAGGGTCGGGTCGCCGGGCGCGGTCAGCGGCGCCGACGCCACCGCGAGATGGTCACGCTGTACGAAAAAATCCGTGAATGTCTGTCGAATCGTCTGTGCGTCCATAGCTCGGCGACCGCCGTGTCCTGTTCATTCGTCACCCGATGGGCGACGACGCAGCCTGCAGCCGCGCTCGACTTGGGCGATCGTCGCCGCTGCTGGCCGCGTCGTCGGACTCAGCGTATACGCAGCGGGTATTGACAGTCCGCAAAATCCCTACGTAGCGTTACGGCACAGTCACCAGTCCGACTGAACCGGAGCCGAGCTTGAGTTCCGACGACGATCCGCCAGAATCCGACCACATCTCCCGAAGCGCACAGGTGACGGCGGTCGTTCTCGCCGCCGGCCGCGGGCGACGCCTGCAATCGGCGACGCCGAAGCCGCTCTTTCCGATCTGTGGCCGGGCCATGGCCTCGCACGTGCTGCACGCGTTGGCCGCGGCGGGCATCGACCGCGCGGTCGTCGTCACGCCGCCCAGTGAACGCGGCGCCGAGATCGTCGCGGCGCTGCGCTCAGACGCGCCAGCGATGCCCCTCGCCTTCGCCGTCCAGGACGAACCACGCGGCACCGCCGACGCCGTGCTGTCTGCCAGGCAGCTGGCGGACAGTCCGTACGTGGTCGTCGTCAACGGAGACCTACCGCTGCTGACATCGGAGCAGATCGCGCAGATCGTTGATGCGCCAACCGCCGATGTCGTGATCGCCACGGCGCACGTCGACGATCCGGCCAAGATGGGCCGGCTTGTTCGCGGTTCGCGCGACGAGCTGCGCGGAATCGTGGAGTTTGCCGATGCCTCGCTCGAGCAGCGCGCGGTCCGTGAGGTGAACCTGGGGCTCTACCGGTTCCGCACGGACTTCCTGTGGGACGCGCTGGATGGGATCGTCTCATGCTCAGCCGGGGAGGCGTATGTGACAGACGCCGTGCCGATCGCGGTGGCTCGTGATGCCGCCGCGGCGATCGATGTGGGCGCGCCGAATGGACGGCTCAACGTCGAGACGCTGTCCGACGCCGCCGATGCTGAAATCTGTCTGCAGGGCCGCATCATCGATTCACTCCTGAACGACGGCGTCCGCATTCGAGATCGGCGCGCTGTCTGGATCGACGCGACCGCGCGCATCGAGTCCGGAGCGGAGATCGAACCAGGCACACACGTACGCGGATTCAGCATCGTCGGCCGCAACGCTCGGATCGGTCCCAACGCCGTCATCGAGGACGCCAGTGTGGGCCCAGAGAGCCGGCTGGAATCTTGCACGGTTCAACGGTCCAGGCTGGGCGCGGGCACTGAGGTCGGGCCGTACTCCACCATCCGGCCTGGATGCGAGATCGGCGATCGAGTGCACATCGGCACCCATGCCGAGCTGAAAGCGGCCCAACTCGGTGATGACGTGCAGCTCGGGCACTTCAGTTATGTCGGCGACACCGTGGTCGGGCCTCGCACCAACATCGGGGCGGGAGCCGTGACCTGCAACTTTGACGGCACAGAGAAGCACGCGACCGTGATCGGAGCGGACGTATTCATCGGTTCGGACACGATGCTGATCGCACCCGTGCGCGTCGGCGACCGTGCGCGGACAGCGGCCGGGTCGGTCGTCAACAAGGACGTGCCCGACGACGGCAACGCCGTGGGGCATCCGGCGCGGCTGATGCCGCAACGTGCGCAGCAGGATGGTGAGCAGCGACCATGAGCGATAGCTCGATCATCGCGCTGCTGATCCTGCTACTGGCGGTTGTCCTGCTCACGCTGGAGGCCATCGCCGAGGCGGGCGTGATCTCCCTGTCTCGTTCCCGCGCGCGATTGCTCGCCAGCCGACGCCCCGAATCGACGCGCGCCAACCGCCTGACCGTGATCACCGCCGAGCGAGAGCGTGCCTTGGGATCGTTCGCCGTCGGGCGCACCGTCGCGGTGGCGTCAGGATTCACCGCGATCTTCTACATCGTTGTCCGCGAGACCGGCTTTCAGTGGGAGACGATGGTCGTCACGGGGCTGGTGTCGGCGATCGTGGCGGCATTGATTCACTCGGTGCCGCGCCGACTGGCGGCGACCTGGCCGGAAGGCTTCGCGATGGCATTCGTGCCCGCGATTGACCTGCTCGATGCGGTGTTCCTCTGGCCGGCCGCGATCCTCGAGGCGCCCGCGCGCCTCGTCACCGGGGTCGGGCGGCGCCACACCGAGGTCGCACCGCAGCCGACCGACATCGAAGTCCTGATCGAAGAGGAAGACCAGCAGATCGAAGACGACGAACGCGAGATGATTCGCGGCGTCATGAGCATCGGCGACCGTTCGGTGCGCGAGGCGATGACGCCTCGACCCGACATCGCGGCGCTGTCGCACGACACCAGCCTGACGGACGCCGCGAACTTCCTGCTCGAGCACGGCTATTCGCGAGTGCCGATCTTTGAGGAATCGATCGATTACATCACCGGCATCGTGTACGCGAAGGACGTGATGGCCGAAATGCTCAAGGGCACCGACGCCGAGCGGCTCGTCCACGAGATCAGCCGCGAGCCGATCCTCGTCCCCGAGTCGATGCTGATCGACGACCTGCTGCACGAGCTGCGCCGCTCGCGCGTGCACATGGCGATGGTGCTCGACGAGTACGGCGGAACTGTCGGGTTGATCACGCTGGAGGACATCCTGGAAGAGATCGTGGGTGAGATCGCCGACGAGTACGATCCCGCGGGCGCTGACGATGATGAAGCGCGCCTGGTCGACGGGGCGCTGGTGCTGCATGGCCGAGCGCAGCTCGCCGCGCTCGAGCAGATTGGCGGACACGTCGAAGCGGCCGACTACGACACGGTCGCCGGGCTGGTCTTTGACCGGCTGGGCCGCATCCCAGTCATCGGCGACGAAGTGCAATTCGGCAACCTCACCGTCACCGTCGAGCGCATGAACGGGCGTCGTGTGATACAAATGCGCGCTGTGGCGGAAGACCCCGCCGCCACAGACCAGAGCGTCTCCGCCCACTAACGTAAGCACCCGTGTCCGACATTCAACCGCAAACCCCAGCGTCCGCCGAGGACATCACCCACCGCGTCGCGTTCTCGCACGTGACGGGCATCGGACCGCTGCGCCTGGCCGGGCTGGAGCGCTTCTTCGACAGCCTGTCCGACGCCTGGCGCGCCGATCGCGGCATGCTGCGCGACGCCGGCCTGGACAACAACTCGATCGACCAGCTCGTGTCGACGCGCGAGCAGCTGGACCCGGCCGAGGCCTACGAGCGCTATCTCGAGGCTGGCATTCAGGCTCTGACTGTGGATGATCCCGCCTATCCCCGCCGCCTGCGGGAAATTCCCGATCCGCCGCCGCTGCTCTACCTGAAAGGCGAGCTGCAGGACCGCGACGAGTGGTCGGTCTCCATCGTCGGCACACGCCGGCCCACGGCCTACGGGAAACAAGTCACGCGAACGCTGGCCTCCGAGCTGTCCGCACAGGGTCTGACGATCGTGTCGGGGCTCGCTCGCGGCGTCGACGGTATCGCGCATGAGACGGCATTGGAGCAGGGCGGCCGCACGATCGCCGTGGTCGCGAGCGGGCTGGACATCGTCTATCCGCCCAATCACAAGCCGCTCGCCGAGCAGATTCTGAACAGCGGCGGCGCCATCCTCAGTGAGTACCCGCTCGGCACTCGGCCAGGCGCACGGTACTTTCCGCGTCGCAACCGCATCATCGCTGGTGTATCGCTGGGCACACTCGTGACGGAGGCGGGCGAAAAGTCCGGCACCTGGCATACAGTCACGGCAGCGCTCGACCAAAACCGCGAGGTCTTCGCCGTGCCCGGACCGATCACATCCGCCCAGTCGACGGCCGCCAACCACGTCATCCAGCGCGGGCTGGGCAAGCTGGTGATGACCGCGCAGGACATCCTCGAGGAGCTCAACATCGGCCCGATCGATCGGCAGGCGGAGCTCGTCGAACAACTGCCCGAGGATCCTGTCGAATCCTTGCTGTTGCAACACATCGGCGCCGAGCCCATCCACGTCGACGAGCTCTCGCGGCTGATCGGTCAGCCGGTCCACGAGACCGCCGCCGCGATGGCCACACTTGAACTCAAGGGACTGATTCACCAGGTAGGATCGATGACCTATGCCCGACGCTGACACGACCGCACCGTCCGACGGCAAAACACTGGTGATTGTCGAGTCGGGCGCGAAGGCGGACACGATTTCACGGTTCCTCGACGATGAGTATGTCGTGACGGCCTGCTTTGGCCACATCCGCGACCTGCCCCGCCGCGCCGCGGAGCGTCCTGAGAAGATCAAGGGCCAACCATGGGCCGACCTCGCGGTCGATGTCGACCATGGCTTCGAGCCCTACTACATCGTGCCGTCGGAGTCGAAGAAGCACGTCACTCGCTTGCGCAAGGAACTGAAGCAGGCCGACCGCGTGCTGCTCGCGACCGATGAGGATCGAGAGGGAGAGTCGATCGGCTGGCACCTGGTCGAAGTGCTGAAGCCGAAGGTGCCGTTTGAGCGGATCGTGTTTCACGAGATCACGCCGACGGCCATCGAACGAGCGATTGAGTCGCCGCGCGCAATCGACGAGCACCTCGTCGAGGCGCAGGAGTCGCGCCGCATCCTGGACCGTCTCTACGGGTACTCGCTGAGCCCGGTGCTCTGGCGCAAGCTGGGACAGGGCACCTCGGCCGGCCGCGTGCAGAGCGTCGCGCTGAAGTTTCTGGTCGATCGCGAGCGGGAGCGCATGGCCTTCGTCTCGGCCGAGTACTGGGGCGCCGAAGGCGAGTTTCGCAGCGGCGGGCAGCCGCTCTCAGCCAAGCTGCAGTCGCTGGCCGGCGCTGACCTGGCGAGCGGCACGTCCGACTTTGACCCCGCGACGGGCCTGCTCTCTGCGGAACGCAAGCGCTGGGAGACTGAGGCCTCGCTGACCGACCTGAAGCCGCACCTGCAGGCCGCGCCGTGGCGGGTGAGCTCGGTGGCCAAGACCGAGGCGAAGATGCGTCCGGCCGCGCCATTCACCACGTCCACGATGCAGCAGGCTGCCTCGAATCGACTCGGCATGGGCTCGGCTCGGGCGATGGCGGCCGCCCAGCGGTTGTATCAAGGCATCGATCTCGGGCGGGAGCGAACCGGGCTGATCACCTACATGCGCACCGACTCGGTCACGCTGTCAGATCAGGCACTGGCTCAGGCGTCCGAGTACATCCAGAAGACCTATGGCGAGGAATCGCACCAGTTCCGCACCTACAAGACCAAGTCGCGCAACGCCCAGGAAGCACACGAGGCGATCCGTCCGACCGACGTATCGCGAACCCCGGAATCGCTGCGCGGCACGTTGGACGACGACGACTTCCGCCTCTACGACCTCATCTGGCGGCGGACGTTGGCCAGCCAAATGGCCGATGCGCGGGTGGAGCGCACCCGTGTCGAGATCGCCGCCGAGCTGACGGAGCGGCCCGACGACTCGCCCGCGGTGATGGTCGCCAACGGCCAGGTCGTGCTGTTCCCGGGTTGGTACTCCGTCCTGCCGCCGCGCGGCGACGGACCACAACTGCTGCCCGACGTAGCGGAGGGTGATCCGCTGCCGTTGGTCGAGCTGACCTTACGCGGCAGCGAGTCTCAACCGCCCGCGCGTTACACCGAAGCATCGCTGGTCAAGAAGCTCGAAGATGACGGACTCGGCCGACCGAGCACCTATGCAGCGATCATCCAGACGCTGACCAATCGCAACTACGCCACGCGCAACGGCCGCACGTTGATTCCGACATTCCTCGGATTCGGCGTCAGCGATCTGCTCACCGAGCACTTCGCTGACCTGGTCAACGCCGAGTTCACGGCGGACATGGAGGACACGCTCGACCAGATTGCGCGTGGTGAAGCGCACTCGCAGGAGCACTTGCAGGACTTCTACTTCGGCAGCGGCGGCGGCGAGAGCGGACTCAAGCGGCGCGTCGCGGAGAAGATCGACACGATTCCGTTCTGGGCGTTGCAGCTCGACGAGGACGGCTTCAGCCGCGGCGGAGACGAGGCCGAGCCGGACGAGATTCAGGTCCGCGTCCGCGGCGGACGATCGTTCATCCGGCGCGGCAGCGGCGACGACGCGCGTACCGCGCCATTGCCCGACGATCTCGCGCCCGCGGACTTCACCCACGCCCAGGCGGACGAGCTACTGGAAACCACCATGCAGCTGCCGCGCCTGCTGGGGCGTCACCCAGACTATGAAGACGACGTCTGGCTGATGAACGGTCGGTTCGGCCCCTTCGTGCAAGTCGGTAATCAGATGGGCAGGCCGAAGAAGGGGCAGCCGAAGCCGCGCCGCGCATCGGTCCCAAAGGGCATGGAGCTCGAGGACGTCAACATCGAGCACGCGATCGATTGGCTCCAGTGGCCCAAGCTGTTGGGTCAGCATCCGGAGCTGGGCGAAGACGTCACGGTCAGGCCCGGACGTTGGGGCGCGTACGTGAGCTGCGGCGACGAGCGCCGCAACCTGAAGGACACCGACGAGCTCGACACCATTGACCTCGAACGCGCGCTCGAACTGCTGAAGGAACCAAAGCAGCAACGGCGCGGACGAAGCCGCGCATCCGGAAGTCGGGGTCGACGCCCCGCGCGGCGCTAGCTGCACGACCGCTTGCTGCACCTCGCTAGCTGCACGCAATTGGATCATCGTCCTACAGTGGACACGTGGCCACTGCACCGCTCTCCGAACGACACCGCACCGCGCTCGACCGCTACCTGGACGCGCTCGAGCATGGGCGCGGCCTCTCGCCGCACACGATCCGCAACTACCGCTCAGACCTTGAGCAGTTTCTGCGCTGGCTGGAGAACGACGGGCGTGAACTGGCGAGCTTGAACCGCGCCGGCTACCGGTCGTACCTGGCCAGCCTGCAAGCGGACGGCGCGGCGGAGGCTTCCGTCCGCCGCCGAGCCTCGACGATCAAGGCGTTGAGCCGGCAGCTCACACACACGGGATTCTTTGAACGCGATCCGCTCGCGTTGGCTTCGACGCCGAAGGCAGCGTCGCGTCTGCCGACCGTGCTGAGCCAGCAGCAGGTTGAGGCGCTGCTGGCTGCGCCCGACACCGCGACGCCGGGCGGGCTGCGTGATCGGGCGATCCTGGAAGTGCTGTACGGCGCAGGACTGCGTGTCTCGGAGCTGATCGGGCTGCGAACGACCGACTACGACGACGACGCGATCGGATTGCGCGTGGTCGGCAAGGGGAACAAGGAGCGGTTCGCGCTGCTCGGGGGAGCGGCGCGGCGTTGGCTGCGCGGCTATCTGCTGGACGGGCGTCCGCAGCTGCTGTCCGAGCAGTCGGCGTCGTGGCTGTGGCTCAATCGCTTCGGCGGACCGCTGTCGGCGCGGGCGGTGCAGATATCGATGCAGCGCCATGCGCAGTGCGCGGGCTTGCCGCCGGGGATGCATCCTCATCTGTTGCGGCACTCCTTTGCCACTCATATGCTCGATGGAGGCGCAGACGTCCGCATCGTGCAGGAATTGCTGGGTCATGCGTCGGTCGCGACGACCCAGATCTACACCCACGTCAGCGACGCCGCCCGCCGCGACACCATCGAGCAGGCGCTCGATACGCTTGCCGAACGCGGCCGCGAGCGTCGCCGGCGCGACCGAACGGAGGGGCTCTCGACGTGAAAGTGCTGCTGATCTCTGGCCCCAATCTGAACATCCTGGGCCAGCGCCAACCAGAAATCTACGGCTCCCAGACCTTGGCCGACATCGAGGATCTCGTCAACAAACGGGCGAAGGAGTGGGGCGTCACGATTCGTCCCTACCAATCCAACCACGAGGGCGCGATCATCGATTTCATCCAACAGGAACGCTCGGCCGAAGGGTTGATCATCAATCCGGGCGCGCTGTCCCACTACGGCTACTCGCTGCGCGACGCGCTCGAGGCGTTCCCGGGCGGCAAGATGGAAGTGCACCTATCCAACGTCCACGCGCGCGAGGCGTTCCGCCACAATCTGGTCACCGCGCCGATCATGGACGGCGTCGTGGCTGGTCTCGGTTGGCGCGGCTACCTCGCCGCGCTCGATGCACTGGTGCCGATGCTGCAAGAACGACACGGCCGTCCGACCAGCGGCGACGCCGGGGCGCCTGGCTTATGACCGACCTGATCGCGAACGAGCGGCTGAGCCGCATTCGAGCCGCCGCCGACGAGGCGAAGCTTGACGCGCTGCTGATCACCGACCCAGTCAATCGTCGTTACGCGACCGGTTTCAGCGGTTCCAGTGGATGGGTGATCATTCCCGTTGACGACGCCCGCCCGCCGCTGCTCGCGACGGATTTTCGCTATCTCGATCAAGCTGCTGAGCAGTCGCCGGACTTTGAGATTGTTCGCACGACAGGCAGAGTCGAGCAGTGGTGGGGCGATCTGGTCAAGCGCTTCGGGCGCGAGCGGCTGGGCTTCGAAGCCGCCCATCTCAGCGTCGCCTCGCACAAGGGTCTGCGCGACGCCAACGCCAAGCTGCCGGCCAGTCAGCGCCCCGCATTAGTCCAGGCCGGCCGCGTCGTCGAAGGCGTGCGGGCGAGGAAAGACGCTGAGGAGATCGCCACGCTGCGCCGCGCTGCTGCGCTCACGGACGATGCTTTTGCCCACGCATCCAGCGTCGTCCAGCCCGGTTGGACGGAAGTACAGATGTCGTGGGAGATCGAGCAGTACGCCCGAGTCAACGGCGCGGAGGCGATGGCCTTCGAGTCAATCGTCGCCGCGGGAACATGGGGCGCTCGTCCGCATGCGCGTCCGCGAGCCGAAGCCATCTGTGAGGGCGAGCCAGTCGTGATCGACATGGGCACCAAAGTCGAGGGATACTGCGCCGACATGACCCGCACGATCGTGCTCGGCGCGCACGACGAAACGTTCCCACGCATCTACGACATCGTCCTCGCCGCGCACGAGACCGCCGCCGAGATGGTCGAAGTAGGCATGTCGGGCCAAGACGCTGACGGGTTGGCTCGCCGCGTGATTGATGATGCCGGCTACGGAGACCAGTTCGGGCACGGGCTCGGGCACGGCGTCGGCCTTGAGATCCACGAAGATCCGTACCTGGGCCCATCGTCCAAGGACACGCTGGAGGCCGGCATGGTGCTCACGATCGAGCCGGGCATCTACCTGCCCGATTGGGGCGGCGTCCGCATTGAGGATATGGGCCTGTTGGACGAGGACGGCTTCCACTCGTTCAGCGGCACGCCCAAGCTACGCTTTGTCTGACATACGGCTGCACGTCATACCAGCCACACCGGCAACATCGACAAGACCGACAAGACTGACAGGCACAAGATGATCTCCACTGGCGACCTGAAGCGCGGCTTCGTGATCGAACTCGACGGCAACGAGTACCAGATCGTGGACTGGGACCACATCAAGGTGGGGCGCGGCTCCGCGCAAGCGCGGCTCAAGCTGCGCGATATCCGCGGCGGACACACGATCGAGCGCACGTTTCAGGCCGGTTCCAAATTCCGCCGCATCCGCACCGAGCATCAGACGATGCAGTACCTCTACCGCGACGGCGACCTGCTCTACTTCATGAACACCGAGACGTTCGAGCAGGAGCCGCTCTCGCTCGACGTCGTTGGCGACGCGGTCCACTACCTCGCTGAGAACGCGGAAGCCGAAGTGCTGATCGTCGGGGAGAGCCCCGTTGCCGTGGAACTGCCCGCCGCCGTGACGCTGCAGGTCACCGAATCAGATCCCGGCGTCAAGGGCGACACCGCGACAGGCGCAACCAAGCCCGCCACGCTGGAGACCGGACTGACGGTCAATGTGCCGTTGTTCATCGGCCCTGGCGACACGGTCAAGGTTGATACCCGCTCGGGACAGTACCTCGAGCGCGCATGATCGGCAGCGCAGCATGCCCCAACGCCCCCCGCGCGGATTCCACGACCGCCGACAGGAGCAGCATTCGTTCGACTGGGATCGCCGGGCGGACCTCGAAGATGCACGCTCCGCTGGGGACGCGCGACCAGCGCCGCAATCCCGCCCCGTCGGAGAGATCGCTCGACAGATCAAGCGAAGCCTGAGCTCCGATCCAACCCTCAACAACATCTGGATCGAAGGCGAGGTTCGCAGCTTCAGCCGCTCGGGAGCCGGACACTACTACTTCGACCTGTCCGACGCTGACTCGGAGACCGTGCTGTCGTGCGCGTTCTTCCGCCGCGAGAATCGCGGCATGGCCGTCGAGCAGGGCGACCAGGTGCTGGTGCACGGCAGCGTCGACATCTACCTGGCTCGAGGCTCGCTGCAGATCATCGTCGACGACCTGCGTCCGATCGGCGAGGGCGTCTTGCAGGCGGAGTACGAGCGCCTGTTCCGCACGCTCGAGGAGGCCGGCCTGTTCAACCCGGCGCGTAAGCGTCCGCTGCCGGCGTATCCGAAGCGGATCGGCGTGGTGACCTCGTCCAGCGGCGCCGTCTGGCACGACATCCAGCAAGTCATCGGCAGACGTTGGCCGCTGACGCCCCTGACGCTCTCGCCATGCCTCACCCAGGGTGCGGGCGCGGCGCGTTCGATCGCTGACGCCATCGAGCGGCTCAACCTGCTCACCGAGAACGAGCCGGACGTGATCATCGTCGCGCGCGGCGGCGGGTCACCCGAGGACCTCTGGGCCTACAACGAGGAAGCCGTCGCTCGCGCCATCTTTGCCAGCGACATTCCGATCATCTCTGCCATCGGCCACGAGACCGATGTGAGCATCGCCGATCACGTCGCCGATCGTCGCGCGCCGACACCATCAGCCGCCGCCGAGATCGCGGTGCCCGATCGGGCGGAAGAGGCGGCCCGCATCGGCGGAATCCGACAGGCAGCCGACCACTGCGTCGACCGACTGATCACAGACGCGGGCCAGCGCGTCCGCCTGGGTCGCGAACGGCTCGAACGGGCTGCTCCGCATCCGCCGACGCTGCGCGTCGACATTTCCCAGCGACGGCGCGACCTCGACCAGGCGCTTGATCGTCTGATCGACGCGCTGCAGGCACAAAGCGCCGCCCACGTGCTCCGATTGCAGACGCTCAATCCACAGCGGACGCTCCAGCGGGGCTACGCCGTCGTCTCAGATGCCGCTGGCAACATCGTGACATCTACTGCTGGGTTATCAGCCGACCAGGACATTCACATCCAGTTTTCCGATGGCGGCATCCCAGCGCGGACCACCGCCGGACCAACCAGAGAGGGTGACCATGCCTGACCAACCGCCTGACCATCCAACATATGAAGAGGTCGTCCAGGCGCTCGAGACCGTGCTGGCGGAGCTTGAGGACGGCGGCCTGCCGCTGGACCGCTCGCTCGACGCCTACGCGCGCGGCGTCGCGTTGAGCGATCAAGCGCAGCAGATGCTGACCGACGCCGAACTGCGGATCGACGCCTTGCGCAGCGAGTCCTGAGCGGTGCCGCTGCGTCTGGCCTGGTTCGCCACGGCGCGCGGCACGAGCTCGCGCCTGCTGTTCCGGGCTGCGTGCGACGCCATTCGGTCCGGCCGGCTGGATGCTGAGATCGTCTGCGTCGTCTGCAATCGGAACGCTGGCCAGGCGGAACAGACAGACTCGTTTCTGGCCGAAGTGACGGCTGCGGGCGTTCCGCTGATCACCGAAAGTTCACGCGACTGGCGGCGGCGGGTCGGCGGCGAGCGTTCGGTTCCTGGCGCCGACCTTGCCGCGTGGCGGCGGGACTTCGACCGTCGCCTGCTCGAGCGCATGGAGCCCTTCAAGCCCGACGCGGCCATGCTGGCCGGCTACATGCTCATCCTCAGCGAGGTGATCTGCGACGCCGTGCCTTGCCTCAACCTGCATCCGGCCTTGCCGGACGGCCCGATCGGCACGTGGCAGCAGGTCATTCACGAGCTGATCCGGCAACGCGCGGATCGATCAGGACTCGTACTGCAGCGGGTCACGACAGAACTCGATCGCGGCCCGACGGTGACTTGGGCGCAGTATCCGATCCGCGGGCCGCAGTTCGATCCGCTCTGGGACGAGCATGGCCGCACCACCGACTGGGAGACGCCGCTGTTCCAGGCCATACGCCGCGCCGGCGCCAGCCGCGAGCCGGCCTTCATCATCCAGTCGCTGCAGGCTGTCGCGGGCGATCGTGCACTGTTGGCGGGCGCAGCGACATCCGTTGGAGTGGAGATCAGCGAGGCTGTCGAACGGGCGCTGAGCCAAACGTGACACAGGCGTGACATCAGCGTTATGTGAAGCCAGCAACGCTTCGAATTGGTAAACTGATCACACGACTCAACAGTTTAGAACGGCGGCCCATATGTGCGAGCCCGACCCGCCCGTCCTGACGCCAGTCGTGATCGAGCCGCGCCGGCGCGAGCTGCTGCCCGCCATCCGCGATGACCTCGCCCCATTCATGCCTGCCATTCGCGGAGCCGCTCAGCTGCTCGCCATGGCCGCTGTCGCCGAGTTCACCGCCCGCTACGCCGCACCAGCCATCGTCGACGCGGCCAAGAGCCTCGCGCTCCCTGCGCAGCAGAAGCAGGTCATCCTGATCGAAGAACACACGACGACCAGACGTAAGATCACCATGGCATCCTAGCCTTGGGCGATGCAACGTCGCCGATCCATTCTCATCCGTTCCGCCGTTGTCATCGTCGCAGTCCTGTTGACGTCCGCGTTGGCGGCATCGTTGAGCGCGGAAAATATGGCGGCGTCGCCGCTGATGATCAGCGAGGTGCGCCCCGTCGGCGACGTGGAATGGGTCGAACTGCACAACCCCTCGAACGAGCCGGTGTCGCTGGACGGCTGGTTCCTGGAGGACTCGGACGCCTTCAGCCTGCTTCCCAACGTTGAGATTGCGGGCGGCGGCGCCGTTGTCGTGATTGGACACGGTACTGAGTTCGTCGCGCCGGCCGGTCGGACGCTGATTCGTCTGGACTCCGCACGGATCGGCAACGGACTGCGCAACCCTGGCGACCGGGTGGCGCTCATCGATCCGTACGGGACGCGTCACGATGCCGTCAGCTGGGGCGACCGCTACATCCCTTTTGCGCTGCCGAGGCCTGATGAGTCGCAGTCCATCGTCCGCAGCAGCAGCGGCTACGCACGGTTGTCCGATGCGCCGTCGCCCTGGGAGGCGGACGACGGCCGCCGACTTGCTCGCGGCGTCGACCAGGCCGTCGCCCTCGATGGCGCCGTCTCGATCGTGTCTGTCGTGCCCAAACCACTCGAAGACGAGCCGGAATTGGTCACCATCCGAAATCATGGTGACCAACCGCAACTGACCATCAACTGGTCGCTGAGCGTGGGCAACAGTTCAGTCACGCTGCCGTCCGTTCGCCTCGAACCAGGCGAACAGCGCGCGTTCAGCGCGGAGGAGCTGGGGCTGAGCGCCGGATTCGCCGACCGTGGCGGATCGTTGGTTCTTCGCGATTGGCGCGGACATTGGATCTCGACGGCCAGCTATGGCTCGGACAGCGTCTTTCACCAATTGACCGCGCCAGACGAGGGTCAGGAGTTGGGCTTCAGCGATCGAGATCGAGTCAGGCCGAGGATCGGCCAGCGGCACGGTGATGATCAGCCCGGTTGGGCAGCCGATACTCGTTCGAGCCGAATGACCGTGGACTCAATCTCGCTGCGCTTCGAGCGGCCGGCGCAGGCTCGCCAGATCATGCAAGAGGGAACATCCGACGTTTGGATCAGCGAGGCGTATCCCAACGCGGGGCAGGGCCGCGACGACCCCGCCTATGAGTGGTTTGAACTGTCCAACCCCACCGGCGAGGAGATCAGCCTCGACGGCTGGACGATTGGCGACAACACCGCCGCCGACAGCCTGGCAGGAGCAACGCTGCCGGCTGGCGGGACGCTGGTCGTGGCTGGCTCGGAACTGGCGGTCGACGGCGTCGTCTTTGTCGTGGCCGATGGGCGGATTGGCAACGGGCTGGCGAACTCAGGCGATCAGTTGCGTCTGATCGACCCGCACGGCGTCGTGGTGGACGCCATGAGTTGGGGGAACAACGACGAGTTTGGCCGCGTCTCCGCTCCGCAGAACGACGAATCGGTGCAGCGCGCGACCAAGGGCGGGTCGCTGCGTCTGGGCCGCCCAAGCGCAGGCGAGTTGGAGTCCGCAAGCACCGTAAGCCCGGCTGAGTCGGCACAGGATGAGACTGCGGATGAGACGCAGGATGAGGCATCGGATCAGCGCGCTCCCGACGAGGCAGCGGGCCAAGCTGGCAGCGTCCGTGTCGTCGAGATCGTTTCGTCCACGGCGGTGGTGCACTTCGCAGAGTTGCTGCCTGCGCCGCTGAGCGGTCAAGCGGAGTGGGTGGAACTGATCAACCTGGGATCGTCGCCGGTGGACTTGAGCGGCTGGGCGATTGGCGATGCGGCGCGGCAAACGCCCCTTGATGGCGAGATTCCGCCGTATGGCCGCTTCGTGATTGCCAACCAACCGATCGACGGTGCCGACCAAGTCGTTGACCGGATTGGCAATGGGCTGAACAACGACGGCGACACGCTGGAACTGCTCGACGCGGACGGCGTCGCCGTGGATATCGTGACCTACGGCAGTGATGATCTACCCGCGCCTGATCGCGGACTGTCCATCGCTCTGGAACCTCGGCGCTGGGTGGTGAGCGGATCGCCGTCGCCGGGCTCTGACGACGTGACGCCCCTGATCGACGAGGCGCTGCGGTCCCCCACGGTGCTGCCGCCATCGAGTCCGAGCGAGCCGCTTCCTATCGTCGCTGCTCCTGTCGAGCAGGGCACGAACGCGTGGATGATTGTCACGTTCGCGCTGATTGGAGTGATCCTGATGCTCATCATCCGCCGCTGGCCGCCGCCCGAGGTCAAGGCCTCTGCTTCGGAGCAGCCTGAGATGGTGGTCTACGGCGGACCGCCGCCCGAGCCCACTGAACCACTCGATGACGAGTCCTGATCGTGACCGACTCGACACGCATCCGGATCGCGGTCGCGCTTGCCCGCAGCGGCGTCGCTTCGCGGCGCGGCGCCGAGACGATCGTGCGCGCGCGGCGAGTCCAGGTGGACGGCGAGATCGTGACCGATCTCTCCACGCGGGTCGATCCGTCCACGCAGACGATCCTCCTCGATGGCCGCCCGCTGTCAGCATCCGAGCCGTTGCGTTACTACGTGCTGAACAAGCCACGCGGGGTCCTGTCGACGTCTCGCGATGACCGCGGTCGGCGCACGGTGGTGGACCTGCTGCCCGACGACGCGCCTCGATGCGTGCCGGTCGGACGCCTCGACCTGGACAGCGAGGGTCTGTTGATCCTGACGAACGATGGCCCGCTGGTCACAGGACTCTCGCACCCGTCGCGCGAGGTGCAGCGGGTCTACCTGGCGGAAGTCATCGGCGCGCCGACCGACGCCGCGCTCGATCGCATCTCCGAGGGCATTGAGGTCGACGGTGAGTTGCTGCAGGCGAAGCCGGCTCGATCACGGCGGCCGGGCCGCGAGTTGGACCGCGGACGCTCGTCGTCCTGGTTGACACTGTCGCTGCATACGGGGCGCAAGCGAGAGTTGCGCAGATTGTGCGACGCCATTGGCCATCCGGTCCTGTCACTGCAGCGCGTGCGATTTGGACCGCTGCTGCTCCGCGATCTGCCGCTCGGCCATGCACGGGCGCTGACGAATCGCGAGACGCGCCAGCTGCGGCGAGCGGCGGGGCTGGGCAGCGACTGACGATGCTCAGGCGCGTACTACCATGAGTCTGTGAGCTCCTTTCGACCATCCGACCGCGATTGCCGGCAGCGGCTCGTCGCCATCGACGGGCCAGTGGCGTCGGGCAAGACGGCGGTCGGCCGCGAGCTGGCCCGTCGGCTGGGCTGGCGGCTGTTCGATACCGGCATCATGTATCGCGCAGCCACCTGGCAGGCCCAAAAGGGCAGCATCTACCTCGACGACGATGAGTCCGTCGTCGAGCTGATCCGCCATTCCGATTTCCAGCTTCGTGCGCCCGCGACAGCGGACTCAGTTGAGCTCGAGGTCTACGTCGATGGCGAGAACGCAACGCCGCACCTGCGCGAGCCCGAAGTCGAGTCGGGCGTTCCCACCGTGGCGGCCATCGCTGGCGTGCGCACGCTGATGGTGCAGATTCAGCAGCAGCAGGCCATGCAGGGCTGCATGATCGTCGTCGGACGCGACATCGGCACGGTGGTTCTGCCAGACGCGCCGGTTAAGATCTTCCTCGATGCCAGCGCTGAGGTTCGCGCTCAGCGTCGGGCGAAGGAGCGCAACCAGGACGCCGACCGAGCCTCGGTCCTTGCCGCCACCAATCGGCGCGACGAGCTGGATCAGCGCCGCGCGGCATCTCCGCTCGTTGCCGCGCAGGACGCGATCACACTGAATACATCGAGCCTCTCGTTGGTTGAGGCCGTGGATCGGGCGGAGCAGATCATCCGCGCGCATCTGCCCATGCCAGTCTCAGTCGTCGGCGGAGAGGCGTGAGCCATGCGTCGGCGCGCCTACCGATGGTTCACGCGGCAACTCACGCGCCTCGTCTTCGGTGAGCACCAGGCCTTGGCGGCAATCGGCATGCCTGGCATGCCCAACGCGTCGCGGGTGTGGTTCCTGGTTGCAGGATTCTTCGCGCGTCTCGCCTTCATGCGGATCGTCCGCTGCGAGTGGGTGGACTTCGACCGCATCCCGCGGGGCGGCGTGATCATCGCGTCCAACCACGTGTCCTCGGCCGACCCGGCGATGATGGCGTCGGCCATCTATCCGCGCTCGCCGCGCTACATGGCGAAGATTGAACTGTTCCAGAAAGAGCCAATCATCGGCTACCTGTTCGCGCTGTCCGGCGCGTTCCCGGTGCGGCGCGGCGCCGCCGACCGCCAGGCCATCCGCGAGGCGGAGCGGCTGCTGTCGGAAGGCGCGGCGCTGGGCATGTTCCCGGAAGGCCACCGCTCCGACACTGGCGGGCTGATGCAGGCGCACTCAGGCACGGCGCTGCTCGCGCTGCGCTCACGCGCCCCGGTCGTCGCCGTCGGAATCACCGGTTCGGAACGGATGCGGGCTGGTTGGCGGGCTTTGTTTGCGCGCACGCAAGTGCGGATGACCGCCTCTCACCCTTTCGTCGTCGAGCCCGCTGGACGACGGATCACGCGCGATGACATCGACCGTGCGCACCTCACCATCATGAAGGCCATTGCAGAGCAGCTACCGTCTGCCTATCGTGGCGTGTACGCTCACTTGGTCGAGGATGGCTCCGAACCACCAACTGAGCCAGTCATCGACGAGGAGGCGGCGACGCGACCGCACGAGCCAGGAGCAGCAGCATGAAGATTCACCGCGCCAGCGACATGGGCTTCTGCTTCGGCGTCCGTCGCGCCGTCGACATGATGAAGGAAGCAGCCGCCAACGGTACCCGCGTGACCACGCTCGGTCAGGTCGTGCACAACCCGCAAGTTGTCGAGCAACTGGAGAGCACGGGCATCTCCGTCAAAGAAGACCGTCTCGCCGAAAACGTCGATACCGATGTCGTGGCGATCACCGCCCACGGCGTTGGCGAGACCGTCGTGCGCGACATTGAGGCGCGCGGACTGAACGTGATTGACACGACCTGCCAGTTCGTGTCGCGGTCGCAGCGTGCGGCTCGCAATCTGGCCGAGCGCGGCTTCACCGTGGTGATCTTCGGCGACCCCACTCACCCTGAGGTCAAGGGCGTGCTCGGTTGGTGCCGCGGCCGCGGGATCGTGATCAAGAACGAGTCGCTCGAGGACCTGCCCGACTATCTGCCGGCCAAGATTGGCGTGATCTCTCAGACCACGCACACGCCCGAGCGCTTCGCGGCCTTCGTCTCGAACCTGATGGAAGCGCGGATCGATCAGATCACGGAGATTCGTGTGGTCAACGTGCTCTGCAATGCAACGACGTCGCAGCAGGCCGCCACCCGCGACCTGACTGAGGATGTGGACCTGATGATCGTGGTTGGCGGTTACAACTCCGCCAACACACGCCACCTCGCCGAGCTGTCCCGCGCGAACGGCGTCGAGACCTACCACGTCGAGACCGCCGAAGAGCTGGAACCCGGCTGGTTTGAGGGGCACGACGACATCGGCGTGACGGCAGGCGCGTCGACGCCGGATTTCTCAATCGACGCCGTGGTTGACCGCATCGGCGCGATTGATGAGCAACTCAAGCGAGCGCTGCCGGCCACCTAGTCGCGCCGTCGATCCTCGTGCCGTTCCCGGCTGTAGGAACCGTATGACCCGCCCCCGCCGCACTCGCGTACCCGCTGGGTCGATCAACGCGATCGAACCCGGTTCGCTCGCCGATCAGGCAGGCCTGCAAGCCGGCGACCAGGTTGTCTCCGTCAACGGCGAGCCCATTCGCGACCCGGTCGACTTCCGCTTCCAGACCACTGACGATTTCATCGAGCTTGAAGTGGTCGCTGACGGCGAGCGGGGTGTGGTGGAGTTCGAGAAGTCGATCGACGAGCCGTTGGGCGTTGAGTTCGAGGATGACGCATTCGACGGCACCCGCATCTGCAACAACAAGTGCTTCTTCTGCTTTCTGAAAGGGCTGCCGAAGGGGCTGCGGCGGCCGCTCTATGTCAAGGACGATGATTACCGCCTGTCCTTTCTGCACGGCAATTTTGTGACGCTGACGAACCTCGCCGACGATGACTGGCAGCGGCTCGAGACGCAGCGGCTAAGTCCATTGCACGTCAGCGTCCACGCGACGGATCCGCAGCTGCGCCGCCAGCTGCTCGGCAACCCACGCGCGCCCGATGTCCGTGAGCAGTTGCGCCGCCTCGCCACAATGCGCATCGAGGCGCACACGCAGGTCGTCCTCTGTCCCGGCGTCAACGACGGAGCGGCACTGGACCAAACCATCAGCGACCTGTTGGAGATTGATTCGGTCGTGTCGATCGGCGTCGTGCCAGTCGGCTCATCGCTAGAGGGTGAGGAGCGCATCCAGAACGACGGCATGCGCGCGCACACGCACGCCGAGGCAACGCGCGTGGTCCGACAGATTCGACGCTGGCAACGTCAGACCCGCGCCGAACGCGGCGCATCGATCGTGTTTCCCAGCGACGAGTTCTACCTCACAGCGAACGCGCAGATTCCGTCAGCCAGGCGCTACGACGGATTTCCGCAATGGGAGAACGGCGTCGGGATGACGCGGACGCTGATCGATGACTGGCGATCGACGCGCCGCAAGATTCGCGCAGGTCGGCTGTCGGCGCCGGCTGAATCAGTGCTGATCGCCAGCGGGACCTTGATCGCGCCGACGCTGCGGAAGCTGTGCCGCGAGGTATCTGACCTCACCGGCGCGCAGTTCGAGATCGTGCCCGTCGAGAACACGCTTTTCGGCGAGCGGGTGAATGTCAGCGGACTGATCCCCGGTCGGGATTTCCAAACAGCGTTGACGTCGAATCGGGCTGGAAGGCCGTTGCCTCCGCGAATCTTCTTACCTCGAGCGTCGCTTGATTACTTCGGCGCAAAGTTTCTCGATGATCTGACGCCCCAAGAGCTCGAATCTGCGATCAATCGGCCGGTCTCGTTCGTCTACACGCTCTCAGACCTCCTAGAGTCGTTGCAGGAAGACGTTGGCCGCGCCGACTCGGGTCATAGGCAGCCGGGGACGGCGCAGCGATCGAACGGTCGCAGTTGGACGACGTCGGTGGCGGGCTAGGCGCGGGGATCGCCATGTGCGGCATCGTCGGTTACGTTGGGCGGCAATCTGCCGCGCCAATCCTGTTTGAGGGCCTGCAACATCTGGAGTACCGCGGCTACGACTCAGCCGGTATCGCTGTGCTCGACCGCGACGGCGCGCTGGCCGTGCTCAAACGTGAGGGCAAGCTGCGCGACCTCGAGGCGTCCCTGACGGAGATGCCGCGCGGCAGCGCGGGCATTGGTCACACGCGCTGGGCCACGCACGGCCCGCCCTCCGAGCGCAACGCACACCCACATACGTCCGCCGCCGGCGAGGTGATCGTCGTGCAGAACGGGATCGTGGAGAACTACCGCGAGCTGCGCGCCGAACTCGAGCCCGGCCTCGCAGCCAGCGGACGCAGTTGGCAGTCGGACACCGACACGGAGGTCATCCCCGAGTTGATTGCCCGCGCCCTCGCGGACGGTCTCAGCTTCCGCGACGCGTTGGCCCAGGCCGTCGGACGGCTGCGCGGCGCGAATGCCGTCGCCGCTGTCTACCGACGCGAGCCGGGACGCATCTATGCCGCGCGTCAGGGATCGGCTGGCGGGATCATCGTCGGATTTGGCGAGGATGAGATGTTCCTCGCCAGCGACCTGCCTGCGCTGCTGCGACACACGACCTCCGTGTATCACCTCGAGGACGGTGACATCGCCGAGATCGACGCAGACGGCGTGCTCGTCTCACGCGGCGGCGCGCCGTCATTCGCCCCGCAACCGACGCAGGTGAACCTCGATCCGGTCGCGGTCGCACGCGGGCCGTACCGACACTTCATGCTGAAGGAGATTCATGAGCAACCGCGCGCACTCTCCGACACCATTCGCGGCCGCGCGCGGCTGTCTCCGCCGCGAGCGCTGCCCGCTGACCTGACCTTTTCTGAACTGGCGCTGCGCAACATCGAGCGCGTGTTGGTGATCGGCATGGGTACTTCACTACACGCCGCGATGATTGGGCGCTGGTGGATCGAGCAGATCGCCGGCATCCCGGCCGACTTCGACAACGCATCGGAGTTTCGCTTCCGTGCGCCGCTGCTCGGTCCGTCCACGCTCGTCGTCTCAGTCACGCAGTCGGGCGAGACGATCGACACGCTCGGCGCCATCAGTCACGTGCGAGAGCGTTGGGATGCGCCACAGCTGACGATCACCAACGTCGAGGGATCGGAGGCCACGCGCCAGGCCGACGCCTCCATCGTCTTGCGCTGCGGACCCGAGATCGGGGTCGCTTCGACCAAGACGTTTGTCGGCTCGCTGGCGGCGCTCTATCTGCTGGCCTGTCGACTCGGACACGCGCAGGGACGACTGAGCGACGCCGAACTGAGCGGCCGCCTGGAAGATCTGCTGACGGCACCGTCGTTGGTCGAGCGCGGCCTGCAGCTCAGCGACCGCTGCGCGAGCGTCATGCGGCAGTTCACCGCTGCGTCTAACTTCCTCGTGCTGGGTCGCGGGATCGAGTATCCGCTGGCGATGGAAGCGGCGCTGAAGTGCAAGGAAATCTCCTACGTGCACGCCGAGGGCTACGCGGCCGGCGAAATGAAGCACGGACCGATCGCCTTGCTCGACGATGGCTTTCCCGTGATCGCCCTGGCGCCGCGCGGGCCGCTATTCGACAAGATGATGTCGGCGATCCAGCAAGTTCGAGCGCGGGCAGCGCCGGTGATCGCGGTGGGTGACGCTGGCGACGCGGAGCTCGATGAGCTGGTGGACCACTTCATCGGCGTGCCCCCCACTTCTGCCCTCCTGACTCCGTTCTCGCTGAGCCCGGTCATTCAGCTGCTTGCCTACCACATCGCGCTGGCGCGCGGCCTCGACATCGACCAGCCGCGCAACCTGGCCAAGACAGTGACGGTCGAGTGACGGTCGAGTAACGGTCGTTCCACCCCAGCGCGCCCGCCGACGGACAAGCATGACCTGGCCTGAGCTGCTGTCCACAACGCGATACAGGAAGTTCGTTAACGCGGTGATATCCTGCTAGTTGTGCCTCGACGGTTTCGATACCTCCAGCAGCGCGGGCGTGCTTCATGACATCTGATTCCTCACACATCGTCTGGTTCGCCGATGTCGGACGAGACGACGTACCGCTCGTGGGCGGCAAGGGCGCCAACCTCGGCGAGCTGACCCAGGCCAACATTCCGGTGCCGCCGGGCTTCGTGGTCAGCACGCGCGCGTATCGGCACTTCATCGAGGATTCTGGGCTCGACCATCAGCTCCGCGACATCCTCCACGGGCTCGACGTCAACGACGACGCCCAGCTCAACGAGCGCTCGGCCGCAGTCCGACACGCCATCGAGCAGGCGGAGATGCCGGCCGCGATTCAGCAGCAAATCATCGCCGCTTACGCGGCGCTGGGTGAGGGTCCCGTCGCAGTGCGCAGCTCGGCGACGGCGGAAGACCTGGCCGAAGCGTCATTCGCCGGCCAGCAGGCGACATTCCTCAACATCGAGGGCAGCGTCAATGTCGTCGAGGCCGTTCAGCGCTGCTGGGCGTCGCTCTTCGAGGCGCGCGCCGTCTTCTACCGAGAACAAGCGGGCTGGGGACACCTCGACGTCGATCTCGCCGTGCCGGTACAGCAGATGGTGCAGTCGGAGACATCGGGCGTCATGTTCACGGTGGACCCGATCAGCAACGACCACAACAAGGTCGTCATCGAAGCGGCGTTCGGCCTGGGCGAAGCCGTCGTGGGCGGTCTCGTCTCGCCCGACCACTACGAAGTCGACAAACGCGCCGGGCAGATCATCGAGCGCCAAGTCTTGGTCCAGGATCGCCAACTCGTCCGCGCCGCCGATGGACGGATCGACGCGGAGCACGGCGCCAATGAGTGGCAGGCGCTGTCATCAGCAGACGGCTCCACGCCCAAGCTGAGCGATGATGCGATCCTCGAACTCAGCGCCATCGGTCAACGCATCGAGACCCACTACGGCTCCCCGCAGGACATCGAGTGGGGCCGCGCCAACGGCAACTTCTACCTGCTCCAAACGCGGCCCATCACGACCGTCGGTCCATCCACGCTGACCAACGGCGCGAATCCGGCGCCACAGGTCGCCCGGGCGCCGATCCTCGACGGGTCGCCGGCCTCGCCTGGCGTCGCCAGCGGACGCATCCGCGTGATCCTCGACGCGAAGGAGACCTCCGGCATCGGCGAGGGCGACGTGCTCGTCGCGGAAATGACCACGCCAGACTTCGTCCCGGCGATGAAGCGGGCGGCGGCGATCATCACCGAGCGGGGCGGTCGCACCTGCCACGCGGCGATCATCTCGCGCGAGCTCGGAGTGCCCTGCGTCGTCGGCGCGGCTGGAGCAGCCACCCTCGCCGATGGCCGCGAGGTGACCGTCGACGGCGGCAACGGCCTGGTTTACGACGGAATCGAGTCTGAGCTGATCGCCTGGTGGGCCGACCGCCAGGAGGAGCGCTACGCCAAGGTCGAGACCGAGACTCGGCTCTATGTCAACCTGGCCGAGCCGGAGATTGCTGACCGCGTCGCCGAGCGCGACGTCGACGGCGTCGGACTGCTGCGGGCCGAGTTCATCATCGCACGGCTAGGCGAGCACCCGCGCAGCTTCATCAACACGGGCCGCCAGGACGAGTACGTACGCCGGCTCTCCGAGGGCATGCGCAAGATTGCCTCCGCGTTTGACCCGCGCCCCGTCGTCTACCGCGCGACGGACTTCAAAACCAACGAGTACGCCAACCTGACGGGCGGCGACCTCTACGAGCCTGACGAAGAAAACCCGATGATCGGCTACCGCGGCGCTGCCCGCTACATTCGCGAGCCTGACCTATTCGAGCTCGAGCTGCGCGCGCTGGAGCAGGTCCGCGAGGATCATCCCAACCTGCACCTGATGATCCCCTTCGTTCGCACCCCGGACGAGATGGCGCAGGTCGCCAGGCAGGTCGCCGACTACGGCCTCGTCCGCGATGCAGCGACGCCCGGCGGTTTCCAGCTTTGGATGATGGTCGAGGTGCCGTCCAACGTGCTGCTGCTGGATGAGTTCATCGACTGCGGCATTGACGGCGTCTCGATCGGCTCGAATGACCTGACGCAGCTCACGCTCGGCATCGACCGCGACTCCGAGCGCTTCGCCGAGTCCTTCGACGAGCGCAACCCGGCGGTGCTCAAGTCCATCGAGCGCGTGATCAACACGGCCAAGCGCCGCGGCATCACCGTGTCGGTCTGCGGACAGGGGCCGTCGGAACATCCTGACCTCGCGCAGCGTCTCGTGGATTGGGGGATCACCTCGATCTCCGTCACGCCGGACGTGATTGAGCAGACCCGCCACCTCGTGGCCAACGCCGAGGCCGCTCGCCGAGGCTGACCGACTGCCGCGTCCGCAGGAGGCACATGGGCAGCCGCATCGGTTCGATTGCCATCTTCGTCGTGATCAGCGGCATCGTCGCCGCCGTGGCTGTGCTGATCCTCACACTCGACGTGCTCAACTCGAACGAGCCCAATGCGCCGCTCGTCGTCATCTCGGTCGACGACGGCGAACTGGTATTGCTGGAAGACCCGCAGAGCATCACGGTCACCATCTCCTCAGGCAACCCCGTCGCGACCTTGGAACTGTTCGTCGACGGACAATCGCTCGTCTCCGTCCTGCCCGCCTACTCGGCCGATCGGGGCGCGTACATCGGCACGTTCGTGTGGACGCCGACGCGGCTGGGCTTCGCGGAGTTGAGAATCGTCGCGCTGGACGCCGAGGGCGTCGAGACCGAGCGGCAAATTCGCGTCGAGGTCACGGATGACCAGGCACGGGTCGCCGCCGCCCTGCGACTTCAGGTGCTGGGCATCTCGCCGCTGCAGCAGATCGTCACCGGGACGACGGTCCGCCTGGCCATCTCCGCGACCGGCAGCCAACCAATCGAGAGGTTCGACATGCTCGTCGACGGGAACCGCGTCGTCTCTGTGACCCCAGCGCTGGTCGACAACGAGTACCTCGCGAACATCGACTGGACGCCGGGCGAGACGGGCGAGGTGGAGGTCACGATCGTGGCGATCGACGCCGCGGGTCGCGAGGAACGGCAGGCCACACCGGTCGTCCTCGTCCCGCAGGGCGGAGCGCTGCCGCAGGACGACGCAGCGGCATCGTCGGGCAGCCAATCACAAACGCCAGGCTCGACCAACGGGCAGACATCTAGCGGCATCGGCGCGGCACAGATCGACTCCCCGACCAATGCGGCACGCTTCATGCTCGGCGACGACTTCGCCTTCGATGTGGAGATCAGCGCGCCCAATGTGACCGTCAGCAGTGCGCTGCTCTATCTCACGCCGATCTCGCCAGACAACACCCTCGGCAATTCGGTGCTCATTCACTCCGCTGAAGGCCCGGCCGACCCGTACGCCGAAGTGGTAGAAGACATCCAGCGTTGGATCACCAACTCAGGCTCCTATGAACTGCAGCTGGTCGTCTTCACGCCTGAGGATGATCGGTACGACGATCGGATCGTGATTCACGTGATTGCGGAGGGCGCAGCGGACGATGCTGCCCAGCAGCAATCATCCGCGGACCCCGATAGTGACCAACCGGGACAGGAAGCTCTGCGGGACGAGGTGGACATCGCCATCGTCACCGCCCGCCAGACTGCTGACGACCTGCGCCGGCTCAACGTGTCGATCACCAACGCCAGCGATGTCGATATCGAGCGCGCCGATGTCCTCATCTCCGTCGTCGACGCGGCGAGCGGGGTCGAGCTTGGATCGGCCGCCGTCGTGCTCAGCATGGCTCCCGATGACCTGCGCTCGATCCCGCTGGACCTCGACCTCGATGACGGCGTGGACGTTCAAGCGCTGATCGTGCTCGAGTCCGCGATCGACACGACCTCTGCCAACAACACCTTCCAGGTCTCGCTGTCCGCGCCCGGCGCGGTCGGGGATGGATCGGACGGCCAGCAAGAGGATTCTGCGCAAGACGCCGACACCGATCAGCCGACAGACACGCCGGTGCAACAGCCCGCGGAGCTGCCCGACCTGACCTTCCTCGACACGCAGAGCACTCGCGACGGCTACGTCCTGTTCACCGTCGTCAATCAAGGCGACGGGCCGGCGGAGTCATTCTTCGTGGTCATCGCGGATTCGGCTGAGACGGAACTCGAAGTCATCCCGCGACGCTCCGCCGACGTCTCACCGCTGGCCGCGGGCGGCGTGGAGACTCTGGCCAGCAACCAGCCGCACAGCGGCGAGATCACGATGACCATCGTGACCACTGGAAATCTGGCCGAGTCGGACACCTCGAACAACACCATCACCATGTCGCTGGACGAGTGATCGGTCTCACTGAGTACCGGGCGCGATTGAAAAAGACGGCAGTTCGCTTTACATTCACTTAATGCTTGGGGAACCGCTTGGCGGTGCGCGGTTGGGGGTCGGATCGTGACTGCTGCAGAAGAGGTCAAGGCGCGCACCGATATCGTTGACTTGATTTCCTCCGAAGTCGCGCTCAAACGCAGCGGCTCGACGTACAAGGCGCCCTGTCCGTTCCACTCCGAGCGCACTCCGTCCTTCGTCGTCAACCCCGAGCGTCAGTCGTGGCATTGTTTCGGCGCATGTTCCGAGGGTGGCGACGTCTTCTCGTGGGAGATGAAGCGGCACAACGTCGACTTTCGCGAGGCCTTGAGGCGTTTGGCCGAACGAGCCGGCGTCGAACTGCGCCCGCGCACCGCCGAACAGCAACAGCAAGACGAACGGCGCGAACGGCTGCTGCTCGCCAACGACGCGGCGATGCATTTCTGGCGCGGCAACCTGCACGAACCGTCGATTGGCCGCGACGCGCGCGACTATCTGCAGGCGCGCGGAATCTCCATCGACGCAGCTCGACAGTTCAATCTCGGCGTGGCCGTCTCCGACTCCGACGCGCTCGTCCATCATCTTTCGGCGCGTGGACACCGATTGGAGGACGCCGAGGCGGCGGGATTGATCATCTCGACCGAGCGCGGGCCGCTCGACCGCTTCCGCGACCGGCTGATCTTCCCGATCCGCAACGCGCGATCTGAAACCGTCGGCTTTGGCGGCCGCACCCTGATCGACGAGCCGGCCAAGTACATCAACACGCCCGAGAGCGGCCTGTTCCGCAAGCGCGACATTCTCTACGGCCTCGATCTCGCCCGCACAGCCGTCCGCGAAACGGGCCGAGTGATCATCGTCGAGGGCTACACGGACGTGATCAGCGCGCACGAGTTCGGCACGCCCAACACCGTCGCCTCGATGGGCACCGCGCTGACCGAAACGCAGATCGGCCTGCTCAAGCCGATCGCCACCGACGTCCGCCTGGCCTTGGACCCTGACGCCGCCGGACAGGCCGCTGCTCGACGCGGCATCGCCACTGCCCGCGAGGCGCTCGGCGCCCAGCAGACCGTGTCGACCGACTTCCGCCGCATCGGTCAGCTGCAACAGACGCTCTCCAACGACATTCGAATCATTCCGCTGCCAGATGGGCGAGACCCGGATGATCTGATCAGGGCCGAGCCGGACCTCTGGCGCGAGCTGGTCGAGACTGCGCCTCCATTCCTCGATTGGCTGTTGGACCACGTGCGCGGCAACCACGACATGGAATCGCCGCGCGGACGCTCGGACTATGTCGCCGAAGTGATGCCGACCATTCGAACGATCGGAGACGCGGTGCTCCGCGAGGAGTACACGCGCCGGGTCGCCGCATATGCGCGTGTGGAACGAGGAACGCTGGCGAGCGACTACGCGCCGCCGTCCAGCGGCCGTCGGCGCAGCGGCGACGCGCCCGTACCGCAGCCTGCTCGGACGCGGAACCGGCAGCAGACCTTCCTGCTTCATCTCGCGATCCGCCATCCGGGCGTGCGCGAGATGTTCGGGCTCGGCGATGTCGAGCTGGTCGAGGACTCGGAGGATCGCATCATTCTGAACGCGCTGGCCGACCAGCCTTCGGCGTCGCTCGATGACGTGATCGCGTTGAATCCTGACGTTGCGGAGCGAATTCGCCGTCTCGCGCGTGACGCTGGCGAGCTTCCGCCCTACAGTGACGATGACGCGGCCGCCGCTATGGCGGACGCGATTGCGCGCATCCGCAAGCGCCGCATCAAAGAGGGTCTCCGTCTGAAGAACCAAGAACTCCAACTGACGAGTTCAGGCGCACGGCCTGACGATGCGGCCCGCGCGGCGGCGCTGCTGGACCGAGGCGGTACCGACGCCGTCGACGATCCTGACCTCCTGCAGGAGGCGCTCAACATGATCCAGTTCCGCGACGAAGCGCTGCGGCTGCATCGTCCACCCGACACACCCGCACCGTCTACGCCTGCCTGATTCTCTGGCCGCACCAGAGTCGGCAGGACGTTGCACCAACAGGAGAGGCGCGACGCATGACCACAGCCAACGTTGACGAGGCCAAGTCTGCTCCGATCAAGACGGCCCCGACTTCGGAAGCGGCCGGCAATCGGTCCAACGGCGGCGGCGGACGCGCGCGGCCCGCTCGCAGACGCTCGACGAAGCGAAAGCCCAAGCAACCAGTCGCCTCCGCCGCCGTGTTGGCCGAACGAGCCCGCTCGGCCGAACTGGGCGATCACATCGTGGGCCGCCTCCGCCAGCTCGTCCACGACCAGTTGGGCGACCGGCGCATGACGGCGGAGGCGCCGGGTCAGCGAAAGCCGCGCGCCGTGGCGCAGTCGGAAGAAGAAGCGCGGGTGCGTGCGCTGACCGCACCGGTCGACGAGTTCTCGATGCCCGCCGGCCGACGCACCATCAACCTCGCCGAGCAGCCCAAGCGCACGACCAAGAAATCGACCAAGGCCGCGCCGACGCCGAAGAAGGCCGCCGAACGGCGCAATCAGGCCAAGATGCACGAGGAGCGTCAGATTTCGCACGCCGCCGTCGCCAACTTTACGCTCAACGGCGAAGAGACCGACGAGGACAAGCAAAAGATTGGCGAACTGCTGGCGGCCCTCGACCGTCCCCTGCAGCCGCGGCCCGATCCGACGCCGAAGAAGAACACCCGCCGCAAGGGCGCTGCAACCGGCAAGAGCCGCCGTCGCAGCAAGAAGGCCGCGGCAGAGGTTGAGATTCCCACCGTGGACCTCTACGAACGCAGCAAGGATGTCGGCTCCCGTCGCATCATTGAACTGCGCAAAGAAGGCCGACAGAACGTTCACGAAGAGGCGGACGGCGTCGACGATCCGGTCCGCATGTATCTGCGTGAGATTGGCCGCGTCAACCTGCTCAAGGCAGAAGATGAGCGCGAACTCTCACGACAGATGGAAGAAGGAAACTGGATCCGGGACTTCGAAGAGGAGTGGCGCATCCAGAACGGCCGCGCGCCGAACGCCATCGAAGTGACGATCTATCTGCTCTTGCAGTTGGAGTCGCTGCTGCCGGAAATCGCCGTCATCGCCGAGCAGATTGACTGCGCCGATCTCTCACTCTTCGATCTGACCAAGCATCAGACCTTCCGCGAGCGCGTCGACCAGGAGATGGACCCTGATCTGCGCGAGGCGTTGGTCACGATCTTTGGTGCAGCTGACGAGGCATATGACGAAGCCCGTGCCGAGGAACGTCTGGTTCAAGTCTCCGTCGTCACGCACATCTTCAACGAGCGGCACGTGCGGCATCTGCTGCGCGCGACCGACGGGATCGAGAACCTCATCCCCTGTCCGAACGACCTCGACAGCCGACTCGAGACCGTCGCGCTGCGCTGTGAACGACGGATCGGCGTGCTCAAGGAGGACGCGTACCTCTCGGAGAAACGCCTGACCGAGGCCAATCTGCGGCTGGTCGTGTCCGTCGCGAAGAAATACATCGGACGCGGCATGTCGATGCTCGACCTGATTCAGGAGGGCAACATCGGCCTCGTCCGCGCCGTCGAAAAGTTCGACTACCGCAAGGGCTACAAGTTCTCGACCTATGCGACATGGTGGATTCGCCAGGCGATCACCCGAGCGATCGCGGATCAGGCACGGACGATTCGCATCCCGGTCCACATGGTGGAGACGATCAACAAACAGGTCCGCGTCTCACGCCGGCTCGTGCAGGAACTGGGCCGCGAGCCGACATTCGAAGAGATCGGCGAGGGTATGGGTGTCGACGCCCAGCGCGTACGCGAGATCATCAAGGTCTCGCAGGAGCCCGTCTCGCTCGAAACACCGATCGGCGAGGAAGACGACAGTCATCTGGGCGACTTCGTGGAGGACGACAAGACCACGCCGCCCGACGCGGCCGCCGGTCAGCAGCTGCTCAAGGAGACGGTCGGCGCCGTCCTCGATTCACTCCTCCCGCGCGAGCGTGAGGTGCTGCAGCTGCGCTTCGGACTCGGAGACGGCCGTGCCCGCACGCTCGAAGAGGTCGGCCGCGACTTCAACGTCACTCGAGAGCGGATTCGCCAGATCGAGGCGAAAGCGCTGCGACAGCTGCGTCATCCTTCGCGCGCCACGCGCCTCCGCGACTACATCGAGTAGGCCCAGGCCTGCGAGCGGGACGTGCTCAGCTTCGCTCTGTCTGGAGCGACGGTGCCAATGAGGCGAGAAACGCCTCTGTCCGCGACCGCGCATCATCCGAGCCGAAGGTGACGCCGACGAAATCGGTCGCGCCCGCGTCCCGCAGCTGACGCAGCTGCGTTTCGATCTGCTCTTCGCTGCCCAGGATCGCCACGTCCTCGGGATTGGCCGCGCCCTGTTTGTCCAGCATCGAGCGGTACGACGGCAGATTGCCGTAGTTGGAGAACTGCGCTGCCGCAGTCTCGCGCATCGCGTCGACATCGCCGCCGAGCATGATTGGCAATCCCACCACCGTACGCGGCGTGGGCCGGCCAGCCGCCGCCGCAGCGGCGTTCATCGTGGGCGCAATGTAGCTCTCGACGACCGATGCTGCGGTCATCCAGAGGATGGTGCCGTCAGTCCGCGCACCGGCCAGCTTGAGCATGACGGGTCCCATCGCGGCGAGCATGCAGGAGACTGGCTTCTCGGCATCAGGAATGTCCAGCGACACCTGACCGCGGTAGTGTTCGCCATCGGTGCGCACGGGCTCGCCGTTGAGCAACGGCAGGAGCACATCGAGGTACTCCGTCATGTGACGCGCGGGACGGTCGAACGAGTAACCGAACATGCCCTCGATCACAATCTGGTGGGACAGTCCGATGCCGAGCACGAAGCGCCTTCCGCCTGACGCCGCCTGCACGGTCAGCGCCTGCTGAGCCATCGCATGCGGGTGACGCGGATAGGTCGGCACGACGGCCGTCATCAACTCGATGCGCTCGGTCTCGGCCGCGGCCAGAGTCAAAGCGCCCATCGCGTCGTGCGAGAAGATGTTGGCCATGCCAAAGGTCGAGAATCCGGCTGCTTCGGCTCGTTGGGCTTGCGCCACGACGTCACGAACGCTGTCGGCCGGGCCCGCCCCGCCAATGAAGATGCCAATCTGCATATCAAGCCTCCAAGCTATGCCGGTCGAACGAGGATTCGCCCGCGCACGCCGCCGCCGAGAATCTTGGCGGCGGCCTCGGGCACATCCTCGAGGCCGATCCGAGATTCCACCAGATCGAGCAGGTTGCCGCCGCTGAAGTCCTCGGCCATGCGCGCCCACAAGCGCGGTCGATCATCGCCCGGCCAATAGACCGATTCGATGCCTGCCAACGTGACACCGCGCAGGATGAACGGCATGACCGTCGTCGAGATGCCCGCACCGCCGGTCAGTCCCGACAGGGCAACCACCCCGCCGTACTTCGTCTGACGCAGCAGCGAGACCGTGGTCGAGCCTCCGACCGGATCAACGGCGGCTGCCCAGCGCTCGCGCTCCAGCGGACGCCGAGACTCCGCAGCCAGTTCCTCGCGGTCGAGGATCTCCGAGGCGCCCAGGTCGCGCAGGAAATCGTGCTCGGCGACTTTGCCCGTGCTCGCGTGGACGGTGTAGCCACGGGCGGCGAGCATGGCAACCGCCGTAGAGCCAACGCCGCCTGTCGCGCCGCTGACCATCACCGGGCCTGCATCGGGTCCAATGCCGGCTCGCTCAATCGCGTCAATCGACATCGCCGCAGTGATGCCCGCCGTGCCGAGCACCATCGCCTCTTCCGACGTCATCGCCTTGGGCATGGGCGAGAGCCAATCGCCTGGCACGCGCACCCGCTCGGCATAGCCGCCGGGATGTCCCGTACCGAGGTCGTAGCCGGTCGCGACGACCGAGTCTCCCACGGCGTAGCGGGCATCAGACGACTCGACAACCGTTCCGGCAAAGTCGATGCCCAGCGTCATCGGATAGGACGTCACGACGCGGCCGTTTGGTGTGCAGGCCAGGCCGTCCTTGTAGTTCAGGTCGGACCACTCAACCGCGACGGTGACGTCGCCATCCGGCAGGTCAGCGTCGTCCAGCATCTGGACCGACGCGGCGAAGTTGTCATCATCCTTCGTCACCACGAATGCTCGAAAGCTCACGGCGTCTCCTGTCTTGTCGCCCGCGGTCCTCACTCGTTCACACAGGGGCGGGAACGTTAGTGCAGGCGGGCGGCCATCATCGGATTCGGTGATTGCGGATCGTCGGCGGCGCCATCGTGCATTTCGTGTCGGACGGTCACGCCGTCGGCTGCGAAGTCCACGATCGTTGCGCCGCCCGAGTGTCTCGGCGCGCCGGGGTAGTAGGCGGGCACGCCACCCTCGCCGACGCCCTCGTGGACATCGATATGGCCGAGCGCGACATAGTCGGCCTCCATCGAGGTGATTTCTGAGGCGCGAATCTGGTAGGAATAGCGGGACTCGCCCATGCCCACGTAGTAGCCGTGCGCCATCGCGACGCGCCAGATGTACTGCTCGCTACTGTGAGCCCAAGCCGGCCGCGCCGATGCCGGCGAGAAGTCGTTGTAGCTCTCGTGCGCCTGACCCCAGAATTGAACGCCAACGTCCTCCAGCAACACGAGCTCTCCCTCTGCGGAGGCAATGATGTGCACATTGGAGGGAAAGGCGTCGGCGAATTTCTCGTAGATGCCCTCGGGCATGTGCGGGTCGTGGTTGCCGGGCAAGATCACGACCGGTCGCTCGACCGCCGCCATCAGTTCGCCCGCGACCTCGACGTACGGCCGTTTGACCCGCACGTGATCGAAGAAGTCGCCGGCAATCGCAACCACCTCGACATCCGCCTTCACGCCCAGCTCGAGCACGTGCTTGAAGGCTGCCAGCGCGGGCTCAAGCTGCTCGCCGTGGCCTTCGTCTCTGTATGGCTGCGAGGTGTACGCGCCGAGATGGACATCGGACGTGTGCAGCATCCGCAGCGGTCGGACTTCGGACGTCGCCTGCGGCAGCCCGGCCCGCGGCGGATAGACATCAGTACTCATGTCGTGCAGAGACTCCCAGCGCCGCTCCCACGCGGCAGACTCGTGCTCGCAGACTAGCAGCAGCTTGCTCATGGTCTGCGCGTACACTGACATACATGACCACAACGACGCCCGACGCTGCGACCGAGTTTGAGACAGTCATCGGCCTCGAAGTCCATTGCCAGTTGCGTACCCAAAGCAAAATGTTCTGCCGCTGCCCGGCGGACTACGCATCGGCCGAGCCCAACACCTTCGTGTGCCCGCTTTGTCTGGGCATGCCGGGCACCCTGCCGGTGATCAATCGCACCGCGGTCGAGTGGACCATTCGCACGGCGCTCGCGCTCAACATGACCATCCCCGAGCTGTCCAAGTTTGATCGCAAGAACTACCCCTATCCCGACCTGATGAAGGGCTACCAGATTTCGCAGTACGACATGCCGCTATCGGAGGGCGGCTGGATGGATGTCGAGACGGAAGACCTGGGCCTGCGGCGGATCGGCATCACGCGCGTCCACCTCGAGGAGGACACAGCCCGGCTGCTGCATCGCGAGAACGAAGCCGGCGAACGCTACTCCCTCGTCGATGTCAATCGCTCGGGGGTGCCGCTGATGGAGATCGTCTCCGAGCCCGACATGCGCTCGCCCGACGAGGCGCGCGTCTATCTAGTCCAGCTGCGGCAAATCCTGCGCTACCTCGGCGTCTCCACGGCGGATATGGAAAAAGGTTCCTTCCGCTGCGACGCCAACGTCTCGCTGCGGCCAGTGGGCGCTGATGAGTACGGTGCCAAGGTCGAAATCAAGAACATGAACTCCTTCCGCGGCGTCCACAGCGCGCTGGAGCACGAAGTCGTGCGCCAAGCGGCCGTGTTGCGAGCGGGCGGCGTGATCGACCAGGAAACGCGCGGCTGGGACGAGGACCGACAGATCACGCTCTCGCAGCGATCCAAAGAAGAAGCGCATGACTATCGCTACTTCCCCGAGCCAGACCTCCCGCCGCTGTCGATCACTCGTGAAGCGGTCGAACGGATCCGCGGCGAGCTTCCCGAGCTGCCGGACCAACGTGTCGCGCGTTTCCAGTCCGAGTATGGTCTCGGTGAGTTCGAGGCGAATCTACTGACCGAGGAGCCAGCGCGCGCTGACTACTTCGACGCGGCCGTTGCCGCGCTCGATGATCCGTCGAATGCGCGCGAGGCAGCGAACTGGATCACGGGCGATCTCTTCGCGCAGATCAACAAGGACCTCGCACACCCGGAGCTCGATGCACAGCCGATCACACCGACGCACATCGCCGACCTGGTCGGGCTCATCGTCGGCGGTGACATTTCCCGCAGCCAGGCCAGAACGGTCTTCGAGGCGATGTATGAGACCGGCGATACGCCAGCGACGGTCGTCAAGGCCAAGGGTCTGACGCAGATCAGCGGCGAGGACGCGCTGTCGCCGATCATCCAGCAAGTGATCGCCGACAACGACTCAGCGGTCGATGACTATCGCAGCGGCAAGGAAGCCGCGCTCAAGTACCTCGTCGGACAGGTGATGCGCCACTCCAGAGGTCAGGCGAACCCTCAGCAGGCGTCTGAGCTGCTCGTCGCTGCGCTGGGCAGCGACTGAGCAGCTCTGCGCAGCGCTCGGCTCGGACGCTAGCGCCGCCGACCCGTGGCCCGGCCGACGTGGACGACCTGGTCGAGATTCTGATACGTCGGGACGCCGACGTCTTCGAAGATTTCGTTGATCCCGCTGCGAATCTCCTCGGTCAGCTTCCAGTCGGTCGCGGCGACGTTCTCTTCGAGCTCACGCTCGTTCCTCATGCCGACCAGCGCGCAGCTGACGCCGGGATGGTCCAGCACCCAGGCGATGCCGAGCTGCGCGACTGTCTTGCCGTAGCCGTCAGCGAGCTCGTTGAGCCGGTTGGCAATCTCGACTTCCTGGTTGAACCGCTCGCCCTCGAACAGCGGCAGGTTGAAGGCGACACCATTGCCACGCCAGTCGCCCTCTTCGAACTGGTGATCGGGCTGGAACGCGCCGGTCAGCAGGCCGAATGCCAGCGATCCGTAGGACATGAAGCCGACGCCGTTGGCCATGCACCACGGGAGCACGCGAGATTCCATCCGCCGGTCGAACATGTGATAGCCGACCTGGTTGGCGACGATCGTGCCGTGCTGTTGGCACTCCTCCATCATGTCGATGTTGAAGTTGGAGACGCCGTAGTGGCGAATCTTGCCGGCCTGCTTCAGCTCTTCGAGGCCTTCCATCGTCTCGTCGAACGGAGTGTCGTGATCGGGCCAGTGAATCAGCATCAGGTCGACGTAGTCGGTCTGGAGCCGACGCAGGCAGCCCTCAGTGTGCTCGATGATGTGATCCTTCTTCGAGTTCAGGCCGATCACCTGGGGGACATCGTTGTAGTCGAAGCCGACCTTGGTGACCAGCACCACCTCATTGCGACGGCTGCCGAGCCCTTCGGCCAGCAGCTCCTCCGAGTGGTTGGGCCCGTAGACCTCTGCCGTGTCAAACAGGGTGATGCCGCGGTCGATGGCCATGTTGACCGCGCGCGCGGCCTCGGTGCGGTCGATGTGACCGTACATGTTGCCGCTCATCTCCCAGGTGCCGAATCCGACCGCTGAGGCAACCAGATCAGAGTTGCCGAATCGCCGCTGTTCCATCGTGTTCCATCATTCCTAGTTGGGACTGTCGCGCCCGCGGGCGGCGGAGATTGCCCGCGCGATGCAATGCATACCCTACCGCGTCTGACGGCGTGGTCGTATACTTGACGCATGTTCAGGCGGTTCCGACTTCCTGATTTCTCTCCTGCCGTTACGTCAAACGACGGCGGGACCGTCCAGCACCTGCGCCGTTGGCTCCAGCCTGGCATCGGTGTCAAGCGCTGGTTCCTGCTGCTGCTGCTAGGCATGGCGCTGCTTGGCCTTGGTGTTTCGTTCCTCGCGCGCGAGCTGTACCTGTCAGTCACGCTGCCGGGCGCGTTCTACTACATCACGCTGCAGTTCTTGCCCTACGCGGTGCGCGGGGTGATCCTGATCGGCCTCGCCGTATTCTGCGTCGGATTCGGCATCCTGCGTTTCACTGGCGGACTCGTCGTGGCTGCCCGATCTGACCGGCGCAGCGGCGCGGAAGAACCGCTGGTGGAGCTGCTGCACCGCCAGCGGGTCGCTGGCCGCGGCATCCGCATCGTCTGCGTCGGCGGCGGCACTGGACTCTCTGTGCTGCTGCGCGGATTGAAGGCGTACACCGACAATCTCTCGGCGGTGGTCAGCGTCGCCGACGACGGCGGCTCGTCGGGCAGACTTCGGCGCGATCTGGGCATCATCCCGCCCGGTGATCTGCGCAACTGCATCGCCGCGCTTGCCGACGCCGAGCCGCTGATGACGCGGCTCTTCCAGTACCGCTTTCCGGAAGGATCCGGCAACGGACTCGAGGGCCACTCGTTCGGCAACCTCTTCCTGGTCGCGATGAGCGACGTTGCCGGTTCGATGGAGGAGGCGATCCACGAAACCGGGCGTGTCCTCGCGGTGCGCGGCAAGATTCTGCCTTCCACCCTTGAGGACATCCGCCTGGCAGCCATGACATCCGACGGCGACACGATTCGGGGCGAGTCTTCGATCACCGAGGCCGGCCGTCGCATCGCCCAACTGACACTCGAGCCGCAGCATCCACCGGCCTATCCCGAGACGCTCAACGCCATCCGCAACGCTGACCTGATCGTGGTCGGACCCGGCTCGCTGTTCACCTCCGTGCTGCCCAATCTGCTCGTCCCCGAACTGCGCATCGCCCTCCAAGAATCATCGGCGATGAAGCTCTACGTCTCCAACGTCGCCACGCAGCACGGCGAGACTGATCATTTCAACGTCCAGGACCACGTGCGAGTCATCGCCGAGCACATCGGCGGTACTCCGTTTGACGGCGTCATCGCCAACAGCAACACGAGCGCCCGCCTGCCGCGCGGCTGGAAGTCGCAGCCCGTCCAGGTCCAGAGTGACGATCTCGACGCGGATGCTGAGCACGCTGAATGGCCGCGGATCATCGAGGCTGATGTGGTCGACGCGGGCAATCGTTACCGACACGACAGCACGAAGCTCGCCGATGCCATCCTGACCGCGTACCATGAAAGCCGTGAAGCCGGGGTGCGGCCGCGTCGCGTCCAGCGCGCGGTACCAGCCTCCTGAGTCATACCATCATCAGAGACGCAGACCGTGGAAATCTCAGACATCCTCAACATCTTCCAGATATTGGTCGCGCTTGTCGTGATCGGCGCGGTGATCTTGCAGGCCAAAGGCGCGGGGCTGGGCAACATCTTTGGCGGCGCCGGTGGCGACAGCTACCGCACTCGACGCGGCCTCGAGCGCTCGCTGTTTCGCGGCACGATCGTGCTGATGCTCATCTTCGTCGGGCTCAGCATTGCTGCCGTTCGCGTCTGACACTGACGCCAGAGACATGCCCCACCTGCCTCGGGTTCTCTTCTATGGATCGCCCGACTTCGCGGTGCCCACGCTGCAGGCGCTGATCGACAGCGAGTACCGCCCGATCGCCGTGGTCACGCAGCCCGACGCACGAGCCGGGCGCGGCCGCACGCTCCGTCCACCGCCGACCAAAGCGCTCGCCGCCGAACATGGCATCCCCGCCATTCAGCCAGTCCGACTGCGAGAGCGCGCCGCCGTCGCCCAGATCGCCAGCCTGAAGCCCGACCTGCAGATCGTCGCCGCCTACGGCCAGTTGATCCCCAAGGAGATTCTGGACCTCCCAAGTCACGGCAGTCTCAACGTCCACGCCAGTCTCTTGCCTCGTTGGCGGGGCGCATCTCCAGTTCAGGCCGCCATCTTGCATGGCGACGCCGAGACCGGTGTCACCATCATGCTCGTCGATGAGACCGAAGACACCGGCGATATCGTCCGCCAGCAGTCGACGCAGATCCCTGCCACTGAGACCGCCGAGAGCCTCAGCAGTCGACTCGCGTCGATCGGCGCAGCTTTGCTCCTGGAAACCATCCCTGCATGGATCGACGGCTCGATCACCCCGTTGCGCCAAGACAGCTCGCTGGCCACACGAGCGCGTCGCGTGACGAAGCAACATGGCCGCATCGATTGGTCGCAGTCGGCCGAACAGATTGAGCGCCACATCCGCGCGTACACGCCGTGGCCGGGCGCCATGACGACGCTCGGATCGGAGTCGGTGCGAATCGCGCAGGCAGTCGTCTCCGACGCAACGTCCAACGCGACGCCGGGCTCGATCCTCGCCGTTGACGATGCCATTGAGACCGCGACGGGCATCGGCACGCTCCGAGTCACACGTCTGCAGCGAGCCGGCAAGCGTGAACTGAGCGCCGCGGAGTTCGCACGCGGCGCCCGAGACCTCATCGGCCAACGGTTCGGCGCACCGGATGACTGAGGGCGCCGTCGACCTGTTGGAGCTTGACCGCGAGGCGCTGGCGGCGCTCGTCGAATCGATCAACCAGCCCGCCTACCGCAGTCGGCAGATTTGGCGCCAGATCTATGAGCGCGGCGTGCTCGATCCGTTGCAGATGACCGATCTGCCAACCGATCTGCGCCGTCAGCTGTCGCAGGCGAGCGGCGGACCGCTCGATGACCCCGTGCAAGTCCAAACGTCGGCGGATGGATCCACCAGCAAGGCGCTGATCGCGCTGTCCGACGGTGAGTTGATTGAAACCGTGCTGATCCGATCTGCGCCGCGCGATACGGTGTGCATCTCGTCGCAAGCGGGCTGCGCCATGGGCTGCGTGTTCTGTGCCACGGGGTTGCAGGGGCTGCGGCGGCAGCTAACGGTCGGCGAGATTCTGCGTCAGGCGATCCTGGCCCGCGCCTGGGCGCGCGACGAGGGCCGCGATCTCACGAACGTCGTGTTCATGGGGATGGGCGAGCCGCTCGCCAACTATCCGCGCCTCAGCGAGGCCATCGCCCGCCTCACCGATCCCGACGGCTTCGGGTTGTCCCCGCGCCGGATCACCGTGTCCACCGTTGGCATCGCGACGAACATCCGACGCCTGGCCATCGACCACCCGCGCGTCAATCTGGCCGTCTCCCTGCATGCGCCCGATCCGCAGCTGCGCCGAGAGCTCGTGCCCGTCGATGGCGCCTCGCTGGACGAGATCATCGACGCCGTCCGCGATCATGGCGACGCGACCGGCGGGCGCGTCACTTTCGAGTACGTTCTGCTCGACGGAGTCAACGACAGCCGTGCGCACGCGCGCCGGCTCGCCGACCGTCTGCGCGGTCTGCGGGCGCATGTGAACCTGATCCCACTCAATCCGTCGCCGGGCGTCGTGGGCCGCCGACCGTCGCGACGCTCGGTGTTGGGATTCCAGCAGGCGCTGCAAGATCGAAACGTGCCCGTGACCATCCGAGTGGAACAGGGCAGCGACATCGCCGCCGCCTGTGGACAGCTGCGCGGAGACCGCGTGCGCCGTTCAGATACGGGTCGTTCGGACAGCGGCTGAGCGCTACTCTTCCGAGCCGTCGCCCGGCTCGGCGGCCTCGCCCTCTTCGCCCTCGACGCCTTCGAGATCCAGCTCGTCGGCCGCTTCTTCATCCTCTTCGGCGACACGCGGCGCGAGTGCGGTGGCCACAGCGACCGTATCGTCCGTCAACGCCGCCACACCATCGGGCAGAGTCAGGTCTCGGATCAGCACCGATTGCCCGAACTCGGTCAAGACTGAGATATCGACCTCGACCGATGAGGGCATATCCGTCGGCAGCGCCTCGAGCATGATCAGTTCCAGCGACTGCACGACCGTGCCGCCCTTGCTCTCCGCCTCCGCGTCGCCGACCAGTACGAGCCGCGCCTCCGAGTGGATCGCGCGGGTCAGGTCGACCTGGTAGAAATCGAGGTGCAGCAGGTTGCGCGTCACCGGATGGCGCTGAATCTCGCGCAGCACGACCGGAATCGTGTCCGACGCCCCGTCGATGGACATGGTGACCACCGAGTTGCGGTCGACGGCGCCGAAGACACGGGAAATCTCGGCCAGCGGCGCCTGGATCGCGCGCGACTCCTGGTTGCGACCGTACACATTGGCGGGCACGAGCCCGTCGCGCCGCAGTTGCTTGACCTTCTTGCCCATCACTGCGCGCGTTTCCGCTTGCAGCACCAACTCAGCGGCGTCAGACATGTGATCATCCATCCCAATCGCAGAAGTCCTGCATTGCGCAGGGTATCGGCCAGTTCCGTTGACGCTATGGCCGCGCCTACAGGCGATCAAGCGTTCAGTGGTACGCCATACACTGCCAACATGCCCAGCCAACCTGCCCGCGAACCCACCAGCCGTGTGGCCAGACTGCTCGGCGTTGATGTCGGCGGCACATTCACCGACTTTGTCTACCTGAACGAAGACGGGGTCCAGATCGCCAAGCGCCCGTCGACGCCAGACGATCCCGGTCGTGCCATCGTGAGCGGTCTGGCGGAGTTCGGCTGGACGCCCGAGGAGGTCGTACACGGATCGACCGTCGCGACCAACACGCTGCTCACCCGGACGGGAGCGCCGACTGCTCTGATCACCACGAAGGGCTTTCGCGACACCCTCGCGATCGGCCGCCAGGCCCGACCAGATTTGTACGCGCTCCATCCCGAGCGTCACCCGCCCTTGATCCCCCAGCGGCTGAGTTTCGAGGTGGACGAGCGGGTATCGGCGGACGGCGAGGTCCTGACGCCATTAGATCGGCGCGAGCTCGAAGTGGTCCTCGACCAGATCGAGGCAACGGGCGTCGATAGCGTCGCCATCTGCTTTCTGTTCAGCTTTATCAATCCTGAGCATGAACAGACCGCTGCAGACGCGGCGCGCGCGCGCGGCCTGAGCGTCTCCGCCTCGCACGACATTCTGCCCCAGCACCGCGAGTTCGAGCGCTTGAGCACCACGGCAGCCAACGCGTACCTGGCGCCGGTCATGACCCAGTATCTCGACAGCCTGGCAGCGCGGCTGGAGGACGGCGTCGCATCCTCGCCGCGCCTGCGAGTGATGCAGTCCAACGGCGGATCGCTGTCCGCCGCCTCGGCCGGACGCAACGCCGTGCGCACCGTGCTCTCTGGCCCAGCCGGCGGCGTCGCCGGCGCGTTCGCCGCGGCCGAGACCGACGGCTTCCCGCAGGCGATCACCTTCGACATGGGCGGCACCTCCGCTGATGTCGCGCTCTGCCCTGGTCGCTTGCTGGAACGCACTGACCTGCTGGTCGACGACATGCCGATCCGCACGCCAGCCGTTGACCTGCACACCGTCGGAGCGGGCGGCGGTTCCATCGCCTGGTTCGATCCTGGCGGCGCGCTCAGGGTCGGTCCGCAATCGGCAGGCGCCCTGCCGGGCCCCGCTGCCTACGGCCGCAGCACCGTGCCGACTGTGACCGACGCGCATGTCGTACTCGGACGTCTGCGGCCCGAGCAGCAACTCGGCGGAACGGTGTCGCTGGACGTTGAGCGTGCGCGGCGCGCGATCGCGTCCGTCGCCGAGCCGTTTGGCAGCGTCGAGGCTGCGGCGCAGGCGATCATCGATGTGGTCAACTCAAACATGGCGCGCGCGCTGCGCGTTATCTCCGTTGAGCGCGGCTACGATCCTGCCCGCTTCACGCTGGTCGCCTTCGGAGGAGCCGGTCCGCTGCACGCCTGCGACCTGGCCGACGCCGTCGGTGTGCCGCAGGCGTTGATCCCGCCCGCGCCCGGCGTTCTCTCCGCCTCGGGCATGCTCATCGCCGACATCACGCGCGACGCCGAACAGGGACTTCATCTGTCCATCGCCACCGACGCGGCGGGCGCAGTTCCCGTGCTCGATGGCGCCTTCGATGCGCTCGCCGGCCACGCGCGCCGCGCACTCGCAGAGGATGGTTATGAAGCAGACGTGACGGTCGAGTTCGCGGCTGACCTGCGCTACCAGGGACAGTCACACGAGTTGACCGTGGCATTGGACGCAGGCCTCCACGCTGAGGTCGTTCGGTCAGCTTTCCACGAGGCGCACGCCGAGCGCTTCGGATTCTCTTCGCCCGACGCCGCAGTCGAAGTCGTGACCGCACGAACGAAGGCTCGTCATGCGGGCTTCCAGGGCGACATGAGCGTGAGCCAGGCCGCTGAGCAGACTGCTCCGCGCACGATCGACGTCAGATGGGATCGAAGCCGCCCGACGACCGTGCTGGCGCGCGATGCGCTGACCTCGCGGCTTGCGGGACCGGCAATCATCACCCAACTCGACACGACGGTGACCGTGCCGCCAGGCTGGCGCGCAGAGCCGTTGCCGACGGGCAGTTTGCTGCTCACACGTACGGGAGAGGGCTAGCGATGGCTGTCAACGTTGACCCGGCCCGGCTGGCCATTTTCGACTCCCTGGTCAGCTCGATTGCAGAGGAGATGGGCGCCACGCTGCGTCATACGGCGCTGTCGCCCAACATCAAAGAGCGCGCGGACTTCTCCTGCGCCGTCTTCGACCGAGAGGGTCAGCTGCTCGCGCAGGCGGCGCACATTCCCGTGCATCTCGGCGCCATGCCCGAGTCGGTCAGCGCCGTCGCTCTACTCGCTCCGTGGCAGCCGGGCGACCTGGCCATTCTCAACGATCCGTTCCTGGGCGGCACGCATCTGCCCGACGTCACGATGGTCTCGCCAGTCTTCGCACATGACGCGGCGGACGGCGACGACCCGATCGGATACGTCGCCAGCCGTGCGCACCAAGCGGATATCGGCGGCATGGCGCCCGGCTCCATGCCCGTCGCGCGCGAGCTGATTCAGGAAGGCATCGTGATCCCGCCGATTCGCCTCTTCCGCGCCGGCGAGCTGGTCGAAGAGGCGCTCACCCTGATCTTGCGCAATGTCCGCACGCCCGACGAACGGCGCGGCGACTTCAACGCCCAGATCGCGGCTCAACGACTCGGAGAGCGGCGCATCGCCGATCTGCATGCCGACTACGGAGACGTCCGCTACGTCCAGACCGCGGCGGCGCTGCTCGATTACGGCGAACGGCTGACGCGAGCACAGCTCGCCAAGCTGCCATTCGGGACCTGGACGTTCGAAGACTCGCTCGACGACGACGGCCATACGCCCGAGCCGGTTCCGATTCGGCTGCGACTATCGATTGCCGAGGACCTTGTTCACTTCGATTTCTCGGACAGCGCTCCGCAGCGTGCAGCGTCGATCAATGCAGTCGCCCCAGTCACGCGCTCTGCCTGCTACTACGTGATTCGCTGCCTGCTGCCGCCCGAGACGCCGATGAACGGCGGACTCTTCCGACCGATCACATTCACCCTGCCCGAGCACTCGGTGGTCGCCGCATCGCCGCCAGTTGCAGTGGCAGCGGGCAACGTCGAGACATCTCAGCGCATCGTGGACACCGTCTGGGGGGCGTTCAATCAGCTGTTGCCGGAGCGCATGCCAGCCGCATCGTCGGGCACGATGAACAATCTCACCGCGGGCGGGATCGACCCACGCAGCGGACAGCCGTGGGCGTACTACGAGACGTCAGGCGGCGGACTCGGCGGCGCGCCCGATGGGCCGGGACTCGACGCCGCGTACTCGCACATGACCAACACGCTCAATACGCCTGCCGAGGCGATCGAACTGGCCTATCCGCTGCGCGTGTTGGAAAACAGCATCCGTCCCCGCTCCGGCGGACGCGGCCAGCAGCGCGGCGGACACGGCCTGGTTCGACGCACGCAGTTCCTCGGCCCTGCGCAGGTGACGCTGATCACGGAACGGCGCACACAGCAGGCATGGGGCGTGCAGGGCGGCGAACCCGGCCAGTCGGGCCGCAACACGCTCGAGACCACGACCGCCAACGGCAAGCCGACACGTCGGCGCCTGCCCGGCAAGATCACCGTCGATGTCGAGGCCGGCGACATCATCCGCATCGAGACGCCCGGCGGCGGAGGCTGGGGCGCGGCGCGGCGGCGATCCTCACCGCGCTAAACTAGACCCTGCGGGTTGCGGAGGACACCATGTCGGACGGCTCTGACCGACTCGAACGGGATGTCGAAGAAGTCCTGTCGAACATTGAGGACTTTGACTGGCGGCGGCGGCATTCGCGCAGGCCGGGTCCGATTCGCCGCACCGTTCAGCGAATTGGGTCGACGCTGGTGAACCGCGTGACGGGGCTGACACCGAATCACCTGCTGCTGCTTGGCGCGGGGCTGTTGATCATCGGATTGATCCTGCGCGGCGGCGGGCTGTGGCTGGCGATTGCCGGCATCGTGATCTTTCTGATCGGCCTGGTCTGGACGTCACGCGGCGGGAATCCGAAAGCCAACAAACCCAGCGGCGGCTACTGGCGCGACCGCTATATCAGTTACGAGCCTGATAGTCAGAATCCGATCCGCCGCCTCTTCCGCCGCGGCCGTTGACCGCGACCCTGACGATCGTGACCCGCCTCGTCCTCCTCCTCGTGCTGCTCGTGGCCGTCGCGTCCGCGTGCGCGGACGCCGAACCTCCGCCCGATCAAGATCAGCAGCAAGCCGTTGCACCGCCGAGTGATCCGCGAGGAGACCAGGTCCGCGAATCGCCGAGCGAAGCCCCTCAGCCACAACAAACGCTGATCCAACAGCAGCAGACCCAGCAGCAATCGCAGCAGGCGGCCCCGCAGCCGGTCGACGTCGCGCAGGAACAGCCTGCCCCAGCTGAAGCGAAGCTCGCGCCTCCGTTCGACTTCGCCGTCGCCGAGTCCTATCTCGAACACATCGCAGGAGTCCTCGGGCCGAGAGCGTCGGCCACTGATCAGGAGCGCATCGCGGCCGAGTACATGGCCGAGGTCTTCACCGAACTTGGCTATGAGGTCGAGCTGCAGGAGTTCGACTTTGTCAATGCGGCGACGTTCACGCCGATCCCACTGCCCAATCGCGAGCCAGCCGTCGGCTTCCTGTTTCCCGGCGCCTCCAGAGATGCGGCCAGCGGACCCGTCGTCGTGGTACCCGGCTTCGGCGAGCCTGCGGACTACGCAGGCTTCGACGTCGACGGCGCCATCGTGATCGTGCGGCGCGGCGTCATCGAGTTTCGCGCCAAGGCTGTTCACGCCGAGGCGGCCGGCGCGGCAGCGCTGATCATCGCCAATGAGACGGCGGCCCAGAGCATCGGCGGGACGTTTGGCGGCGATACCAGCGCGATTCCCGTCCTGCACGTCTCCACCGCAGACGGCCGCGCCCTCCGACTGGTGGACGGCGCCGAACTCAGCATCCCTGCGGCAGCGCCGGCCAGTGGTGCTTCGCAGAACGTGATTGCCCGCAAGCCGGGCGGCGAGTGCCGCGTCGTGGTCGGCGGCCACTACGACACCGTCCCAGGCGTTGCTGGGGCCAACGACAATGGATCGGGCGCCGCGCTGACTCTGGCGCTCGCTGAGATCTGGACTCCTCATCCAGCTGCTCTTGACATCTGCTTCATCGGTTTCGGCGCTGAAGAACTCGGTCTGCATGGTTCGTTGCACCTGACCGCGTTACCGGGCTGGCTCGAATCGGTGACGGCCATGCTCAACCTCGATGCGATTGGCGACGGCGTCCGCCCCATCCAGATCATCGCGTCCCCGGCGCTTCAGACGCTCACCGCCGCCGTCGCGACGCAGCAGGGTGTCGATGCTGCAACCGGCGCGCTGCCGCGCTATCTCGGTTCCGACCACAGCCCGTTTGCGCAAGCGGGCGTGCCGGTCGTGTTCGTGTTCCCACCCGGCGCGGTGCTGCACACACCAGCCGACAATCTCGACAACGTCAACTGGCCGCTCTTTCGCGAGATCGGCGAGCTGAACCACGGCATCCTCGCCTGTCTGCTGGATCGCGCGGGCGCTGAGATCACCCCTCCGCTGTCCTGTGGCGAGTAACCCGGATTCCGTCCGCGTGCGACACTGTGTCCTGTGAACCGCCTGCTGACTGCAACGCTCATCTTGACCCTGGCGCTGCTGGCCTCGTCCTGCAGCGGGAGCGCCGATCCTGCCGCTGACGCGGGCGGCGCAACGGGCGCGGCAGAATCGTCCGCCGGCGCCGAATCGTACCCGGTCGAAGCCCTGCCCGATCCACTGCCCGCTCCGTACCTGTTCCGCGATGAGATCACGATCGAGGAACCGGAGATCACGGAGACCATCTACGTCGTGCAGCCGGGCGACACGCTGGCCGGGATCGCGGACGGGTTTTGCATCACCCTGGCGGAGGTTCAGCGCCTCAATAACATCGTCGATGTGGCGTCGCTGAGCATCGGGCAGGAGCTGCGCATCCCGATCCGCGAGGGCGGATGCGGCGTCGCCGCGCCCCAGACGACCGCCGAACCAGCCGAAGCAGCCGATCCTGTCCAGCCGCCTGGCGAGGTCTACATCGTCGAGCCGGGCGACACGCTGGCCGAGATCGGAGCGGCCTTCGGCTTCAGCTGGACCGATCTGATGAGCTACAACGGCTTGACCGAAGCGCAGGCCGGCAATCTCCAGGTGGGGCAAACGTTGATCATCCCGCCGCCGCCCGATCCAGAGCCAGAGCAGGTGGAGGGGGAAGGCGCGGCGGAGGAAACCGGCTCATCCGAACCGCCTGGCTGATCGCCGGTTCAGCGCATGATGATCCCCATCGGGATCCCGCTTGATTGTCCGCTCCGCACGCGCTGTAGTAGCCTCACATTCTGTCGAGTGGCCGTCAGGCGGATGACGTCAGCAGAAGTGACAGGTGACGCATGGTCTCTGAACCAGCAGCGAAGACAGAACAGCGCGGGATTGATTTTCTGTTGGCCGAGGTCGCCGAGCGGCGACTGAACAGCGTCGCCGCCGAGGCGCGCCCGGAGGGTCTGGAACGCCAGCACAGCCGCGGCAAACTCAGCGCACGCGAGCGGATGGACATCCTGTTCGACGCCGGCTCGTTTACGGAGATTGACCCGTTCGTCAAGCACCGCGGACGCGGCTTCGGGCTCGAACACAACCGCCCCGAGGGCGATTCCGTCGTCGTCGGACACGGCACCGTGGACGGTCGAACCGTGTTCGCCTATGCGCAGGACTTCACCGTGTACGGCGGATCCGTATCGGAGGCGGCCGCCGAGAAGATCGCCAAGATCCAGGACCTCTCCATGAAGGTCGGTGCGCCAATCGTCGCGATCAACGACGGTGGCGGTGCGCGCATTCAGGAGGGCGTCACGTCGCTGCGCGGCTACGGCGAGATCTTCCTCCGCAATACGCTCTCCTCCGGGCTCGTTCCTCAGATCGCCGTCTGCGCCGGACCGGCCGCGGGCGGCGGCGTGTACTCGCCCGCGATCATGGACTTCATCTTCATGGTGCAGGGCACTGGTCAGATGTACATCACCGGTCCCGACGTGATTCGCGCTGTGTCCGGCGAGGAAGTCACCCACGAGGAACTGGGCGGCGCGCTGACCCACGCAACCAAGACTGGTGTGGCCCACTTCTGCATTCCCGGCGAGGAAGCCACGCTCAACAGTGTCCGCCAGCTGCTGACCTTCCTGCCCCAGAACAACATGGAGGACGCGCCCTGGACCGACACCGGCGACTCGCCTGAGCGAAAACTGGACAGCCTCGTCGACATCGTGCCGGCCGACTCGACTCGGCCGTACGACATGCGGCGCGTGATCCGCGAGATCGTCGACAACGGCGAATTCATGGAAATCCAGGCGCAGTGGGCGCGCAACGTGGCGATCGGCTTCGCCCACATGGGCGGCTACGGCGTGGGCATTGTGGCCAACGACCCCGACTCGCTGGCCGGCGTGCTCGACATCGACGCATCCCGCAAGGCGGCGCGATTCGTCCGTTTCTGCGACTGCTTCAACATTCCCATCGTCACGCTGGTTGACGTGCCCGGCTTCTTGCCCGGTACGCAGCAGGAGTACGGCGGCATCATCGCGCACGGCGCCAAGCTGCTCTACGCCTACGCCGAGGCGACGGTGCCCAAGGTGGCGGTCACGCTGCGCAAGTCAATCGGTGGCGCCTACGTCGTGATGAGCAGCAAGCATCTGCGCTCAGACGTCAACCTCGCCTGGCCGACGGCGCAGATCGCCGTGACCGGATCGGACGGCGCGGTCAACATCATCCACCGACGGCGCATTGCCGCCGCCGACGATCCCGACGCTGAGCGCGTCCAGGCGACCGCCGAGTACGAGGCCGAGTTCTACCGTCCGTATCAGGCGGCCGAGCTCGGATTCATCGACGACATCATTCATCCCCGCGACACCCGCACGGAGATTGTCCGCGCGCTCGATATGCTTGCGAACAAGGTCGATACCTCGCCGCCCAAGAAGCACGGCAACATCCCCCTCTGATCCGGTCCGACCTGCCGGATCCCAGCGGTGAACGCAGCGAACTGGATCACGACATGGCCCACGAACCCGACGCCCTGCAGCGGATCGACGCCGCCTACGCCAAGCTCCGCGACGGCATTGATGTCGCCCGCCGGCGGATCGACCGTCCGCTGACGCTCGCCGAGAAGATCCTCTTCGGTCACTTCACCGATCCGGCGAACCAGCCGATCGAGCGCGGAGTCGACCATGCCGCGCTGCAACCAGACCGCGTCGCGCTGCAGGACGCGACGGCGCAAATGGCGCTATTGCAGTTCGAGCTGGCCGGCCTGCAGCGCGTCGTCGTGCCGACGACGGTCCACTGCGACCACCTGATCCAGGCGTTCGCCGGGGCGGACGAGGACCTGTCCACCGCCGTCTCCGAGAATGAGGAAGTCTACGAGTTCCTGCGCTCGGCTGCGGCCCGCTACGGCGCGGGATTCTGGAAGCCCGGCTCGGGCATCATCCACCAGGTCGTCTTCGAGAACTACGCCTTTCCCGGCGGGATGATGATCGGCACTGACTCTCACACGCCAAACGCTGGCGGGATGGGCATGATCGCGATCGGCGTCGGCGGCGCCGACGCGGTCGATGTGATGGCCGGCCTCGGTTGGGGCGTGACGATGCCGCGTCTGATCGGCGTCCATTTGACTGGCCAGCTGGACGGTTGGACCGCGCCCAAAGACGTCATCCTGCGTGTCGCCGACGAACTCACGGTCAAGGGTGGCACCGGCGCGATCGTCGAGTACTTCGGACCAGGCCTCGACTCGATGAGCGCAACCGGCCGCGGCACGGTGACCAACATGGGCGCCGAAATCGGCGCGACCACCTCGCTCTTCCCATTCGACCGCCGCACCGCCGACTATCTGCGCAGCACCGGACGCGCTGGCATCGCTGACCTGGCCCAGGCAAACGCCGAGCACTTGCGTGCCGACGACGGCGTCGCGGATGCGCGCCACGAGATCTTCGACCGCGTGATCGAGATCGACCTGTCCGAACTGGAGCCGGCTTGGGTCGGACCGCACACACCCGATCTGCGCAACACCGTCGCCGAGATTCGTCAGTTCATGGACGACCAGGAGTACCCGCTCAGCGTGACGAATGCGCTGATCGGCTCATGCACGAACTCGTCGTACGAGGACATGAGCCGCGCGGCCAACATCGCTCGGCAGGCCGCTGAGGCCGGCCTCGAGCTGCGCGCGCCGCTGCTGGTCACGCCGGGCTCGGAACAGATCCGCGCCACGACCAAGCGCGACGGTCAGATCGATGCCTTCGAATCGGCCGGCGCGACCGTGCTCGCCAATGCCTGCGGACCGTGCATCGGTCAGTGGAAGCGCACAGACCTTGAGGGCGACGAGCAGAACACGATCGTCACGTCGTTCAACCGCAACTTCCCCGGCCGCAACGACGCCAACCGCAACACCCTGGCCTTCATCGGCTCTCCCGAACTCGTCGTCGCCACCGCTTTTGCCGGAGAGATCGGCTTCGATCCCCGTGCCGACGCGATCTCGACTGACGACGGCGAGTTCCGCTTCTCCGCGCCGTCCGGCGACGAGTTGCCTGCCGACGGCTTCGACGCCGGCGACGAGGGCTACATCGCACCGCCGGAGGACGGCAGTGGCGTGGACGTGATCGTGAGTCCCGAAAGTGAACGCTTGCAGCGTCTGACGCCGTTCCCCGCATGGGACGGCGACGACTACACGTACCTGTCTGTGCTGATCAAGACGCAGGGCAAGACGACGACCGATCACATCTCGCCGGCCGGCTCCTGGCTGCGCTTCCGCGGGCATCTCGAGAACATCTCGGGCAACCTGTTCAGTGGCGGAGTGAATGCGTTCACGGACGGCACCGGCACGACCCTGAACCAGATCACCGGCCAGGCAGACCAGCCAATCAACGAGGTCGCGCGCGGCTACAAGGACGCCGGCATCCGCTGGGCTGCGGTGGGCGACGAAAACTACGGCGAAGGATCGAGCCGCGAGCACGCCTCCATGGAGATTCGCTGGAGCGGCGGATACCTGGTCGTCGCGCGATCATTCGCCCGCATCGCCGAGACGAACCTCAAGAAGCAGGGCATCCTCGCGCTGACCTTCGCTGATCCAGCCGACTACAACCTCGTCGGCGAGCGAGACCGCCTGAGTGTGCTCGGACTGGCCGACTTCGCGCCCGGCCGTCCGTTGACGCTGAAGATCGACCACGAGGACGGCAGCGCCGATGAGGTGCAGGTCAATCACACCTTCACCGACGAGCAAATCAGCTGGTTCCAGGCAGGCAGCGCGCTCAACAAGATCGCGGCGTCGCAGTAGCGCCGGCCCCCTCTCCTAAGGGAGCGGGTCAGGATGAGGGTCATCCGCCATTCACATAGCAGACCCAAACCGCTGCATCCGATAACAATGGGACAAGCCCCGCCACCTCCCCCGTGGGTATGGCAGCCCATGCTCTGAAAGGTCTTGGATGATGCGCACTAAGGTCACCGTGATTGGCGCCGGTAACGTCGGCGCGACCACCGCTCAGCGTCTGGCTGAACGCGGTTACGCCGACGTCGTGCTCGTTGACATCGTTGAGGGATTGCCACAAGGCAAAGCGCTGGACATGTATGAGGCGTCGCCGGTGATCGGCATTGATGCGCAGATCACCGGTGCAACCGATTACGGCCCGACCGCAGGCTCGGACATCGTCGTGATCACGTCCGGCGTCGCCCGCAAGCCGGGCATGTCGCGTGACGACCTGTTGCAGATCAACATGGGCATCGTCGACTCCGTCACCCGCGCCGCGATTGCCGAGTCGCCAGACGCCACCATCGTCGTTGTCTCGAATCCGCTCGACGCGATGTGCCACGTCGCGTATGACGCAGCGGGCATTCCCAGCTCGCGCGTCGTTGGCATGGCCGGCATCCTCGACACCGCCCGCTATCGCTCCTTCCTCGCTGAGGCCACGGGGATCTCGGTCGAGGACATCAACGCCTTCGTGCTCGGCGGACACGGCGACACGATGGTGCCGCTGGCCTCCTACACCACAGCGGCGGGCATCCCGATCACCAAGCTGATTCCGCAGGATCAGCTCAACGAGATCATCCAGCGCACCCGAGACGGCGGCGCCGAGATTGTCAACCTGCTCAAGACCGGTTCGGCGTTCTACGCGCCTTCTGCCGCCGTGGCGCAGATGGTCGACGCGATCGCGCTCGACAAGAAACGCATCCTCCCCTGCGCCGCGTTGCTCGATGGTCAGTACGGTGTCGATGGGCTGTTCATCGGCGTGCCCGTCGTGCTCGGCGCGAACGGCATCGAGCAGATTCTCGAAATCGACCTGACAGACGACGAAGCCGGCCAGCTCAAGCACTCCGCCGATGCAGTGCAGGGCCTCGTTGACGACATGGCCCGACTCAGCAGCTAACAAGGTCACACATTCCTTCTCCCTTTGGGAGAGGGCGAAGATGAAGGCAACAGCCATGACAGAGATTCGTGTCGAGTCAGACACCATGGGCACGATTGACGTGCCAGCCGACCGCTACTGGGGCGCGCAGACGCAACGTTCACTCGAGAACTTCAAGATCGGCGGCGAACGGATGCCGCGCTCGATCCTGCGCGCAATGGGCATCGTCAAGCATGCTTCGGCGAGCGCCAACCAGAAGCTGGGTCGCCTCGATGGTGAACTCGCTGATGCAATCCGCTCAGCCGGGCAACAGGTCATCGACGGCGACCTGGACGATCACTTCCCGCTGGTCGTGTGGCAGACCGGCTCAGGAACGCAGTCCAACATGAACGCGAACGAGGTAATCTCGAATCGCGCGATTGAGATCCTCGGCGGCGAGATTGGCTCGAAGTCACCGGTTCACCCGAACGACCACGTCAACATGTCCCAGTCATCGAACGACGTCTTTCCCGGCGCCATGGCAATCGCGACTGCCGAGCAAACGGTGCAACACCTGATTCCCAGCCTGCGCTACCTGCACGACGCGCTGGCCGCGAAGGCTGAGGAGTGGGCCAGCATCGTCAAGATCGGCCGCACCCACTTCATGGACGCGGTGCCCTTGACCTTGGGCCAGGAATTCAGCGGCTACGTGCAGCAAGTCGCCTACGGGATTCACCGCGCCGAACAGACGCTGCCACGCCTCTACGAACTGGCGCTCGGAGGCACCGCTGTCGGTACCGGGATCAACTCGCATCCCGACTACGCTGTCGGCGTCGCGACGGAGATCTCAGAGCTGACCGGCTTGCCCTTCGTGACCGCGCCGAACAAGTTCGAAGCGCTCGCCGCGCACGACGCGCAGGTCGAACTGGCCGGCGTGCTGAATACCATCGCCGTCTCGCTCATGAAGATCGCCAACGACGTGCGCATGCTCGGATCAGGGCCACGCGCGGGACTCGGCGAGCTGAACCTGCCAGCCAACGAGCCCGGTTCCTCGATCATGCCAGGCAAGGTCAATCCGACGCAGTCCGAGGCGCTGACAATGGTCTGTGCCCAGGTGATGGGCAACGCCGTCGCCGTCTCCGTCGGCGGTTCCAACGGGCACTTTGAGCTCAACGTCTTCAAGCCTGTCATGGCCTTCAACAACCTGCAGAGCATCAAGCTGCTCGGCGACGCCGCCGTGTCCTTCACCGACAACTGCGTGGTTGGCATCGAGCCGAACTACGGCCGCATCGACGAGTTGATGCGATCCTCGCTGATGCTCGTCACGGCGCTCAACCCGCACATCGGCTACGACAACGCGGCGGCCATCGCCAAGAAGGCGCACGCAGACAATGGCACGTTGCTCTCGGCCGGGATCGAACTGGGACTGCTGACCGAAGAGCAGTTCGCCGAGTGGGTCCAGCCCGAGGCGATGACGCGGCCTTAACTAGACTGCGAAGAACCAGAAGCACTGAGTGGAGAAGCCATGCCCAGCCGACGCAACATGATCGCCATGACCGACGAGGAAGCCAAGGAGTTCATCGAGACCGGCTGGACGCTGCAAGTCGCATCCAACGGCAACAATGGATTCCCCCATCTCGTCGCGATGTGGTACGGCGTGATTGATGACAAGATCCACTTCACGACCTACGCCAAGGCCCAAAAGGTGCTCAACCTCAAGCGTGACCCACGCATCACCGTGATGCTCGAGTCCGGTACGGAGTACTCGAAGATCAAGGGTCTCGTGATCGAGGGCGAGGCGGACGTGATCGAGGGCGATCCCGATCTGGTCATGGCCGTCCAGGACGCCACGGGCGAGAAGAACAACCCCAACGCGGGCGGCCGCTCGACGATCCCCATGGATAACGAGCAGCGCCGCAACCAGGCCTCCAAGCGGGCCGTGGTCAG